>JANONQ010000500.1:0-3596 GCA_031420935.1 Novosphingobium sp.
ACCATCTGGTCTATGAGGGCGACTGGAAGAACGCGCTCGACGTGCTGCATTCTACCAACAATTTCCCGGAATTTACCGGCCGCATTTGCCCCGCACCCTGCGAGGAGAGTTGCACGCTCAACATCGGCGACCAGCCAGTGACGATCAAATCAATCGAATGCGCGATTGTCGATAAAGGTTGGGAAAATGGCTGGATTACACCGCAGGTGCCCGGCCAGCGCACCGGCAAGACCGTCGCGGTGGTCGGCTCCGGTCCTGCCGGCCTTGCCTGCGCCCAGCAGCTGGCGCGCGCCGGCCACAGCGTCACCGTGTTCGAGAAGAACGACCGGGTGGGCGGCCTGCTGCGCTACGGCATTCCCGATTTCAAAATGGAAAAGCACCTCGTCAACCGGCGGGCGGCGCAAATGGAAGCGGAGGGGGTCCAGTTCCGCACCTCAATGGAAGTCGGTGTTACTGTTTCGATTACATCGCTGAAGGAAAACTTCGACGCCATCGTACTCTCGGGCGGTGCTGAGGATGCGCGGCGGCTCGAAATTCCTGGTGCCGAATTGCCGAGCGTGCGGCTTGCCATGGAATTCCTCACCCAGCAGAACAAGCGCAATGCCGGCGACGACGAAATCCGCGCCGCCCCGCGCGGCTCGATCACCGCAACCGGCAAGCATGTCATCGTCATCGGCGGCGGCGATACCGGATCGGACTGCGTCGGCACCTCCATCCGCCAAGGCGCCGCCTCGGTCACCCAGATCGAGATCATGCCCAAGCCGCCGGTGACGCCCGATAAGGCGATGACCTGGCCCGACTGGCCGATGCGGCTGCGCACTTCGTCGAGCCATCAGGAAGGCGTGGAGCGCGATTGGTCGATTCTGACCAAGCGTGTCGAGGGCGAGAACGACGTCTCCGGGCTCGAATGTGTCCGGATCGAGTGGGTCGGCGGCCAATTGCAGGAAATTCCCGACAGCGAATTCTGCCTTCAGGCCGACCTCATCCTGCTCGCCATGGGTTTCGTCGGCCCGCACCAGCAGGGTATGCTCGACCAGGCAAGCGTCGCGCTCGACGGGCGCGGCAATGTCGCCGCCAACGTCCTCGACTACCGCACCAGCGACCCGCAGATCTTCGCCTGCGGCGACATGCGGCGCGGGCAGAGCCTGGTGGTGTGGGCAATCCGCGAAGGTCGGCAAGCGGCGCGGGCGGTGGACGAGATGCTGATGGGGGTTAGCGAGCTGCCGCGGTGAATGCAGCCGAATTTCCGCTCTAATGCCCCGCCTGATCGCCGCGCTCCAGCCCTGAGGCAGCCAGCTGCGCGTCGATCTGCTGCATCAGCCGGTCGAGCCCCGCCTGGTCGGAACTTTCCGCCCGGGCCACCAGCACATCCTGGGTGTTGGAGGCGCGCAGCAACCACCAGCCGTCCGCGGTCGAAACGCGCACGCCATCGGTGTCGTCGACATCGGCGCCCGATCCCGCCAGCCGGTCCTTAACCTCGCCGATCACCGCGAATTTGCGGGACTCGTCGACCTGGAAACGCAGCTCGGGCGTGTTGACCAGCGGCGGCATCTCGCTCCGCAGCTCGGTCACCGATTTGCCCAGCCGCGCCGAGGCGGCAATCAGGCGGATCGCGGCGTATAGCGCGTCGTCGTAACCATAATATTCATGCTTGAAAAACACATGGCCGCTCATCTCCCCGGCCAGCGGCGCGCCAGTTTCCTTCATTTTGGATTTAATCAGGCTGTGTCCGGTTTTCCACATAAGCGGGCGTCCACCCAGCCTTTCGACCTTTTCGAATAGAGCCCGGGAGGCCTTCACATCGGCGATAATCACCGATCCCGGCACCTGGCGGAGCAGATCCTCGGCATAGATCATGAGCAGCTGGTCACCCCATATCACCCGCCCTTCCCCATCGACTGCACCGATGCGGTCACCATCGCCATCGAAAGCTACTCCGAAATCGAGGCTCTTGGCCGCGACCAGCGCCTTCAGATCGGCAAGGTTCTTCTCCTCGGTCGGGTCCGGATGATGGTTCGGAAAATTCCCGTCAACCTCAGTGAAAAGAAGAAAATGTTCTCCAGGGATTTTGGCAGTCAAGAGTTCGAGCGCGGGGCCGGCGGCGCCGTTGCCCGCGTCCCAACCGATCCGAAGAGCGGCCAGCGAATCGTCGCTGATCCCGGCCAGACCTTCGATGAGTCGATCAATATAGGCGGTGAGCACCTCGCGGCGCTCGGCCTTGCCCTCACCCGAGAGCCAATCTCCGGCTTCCGCCATGCGGCCGAGCTCAAGGATGTCCGCGCCAAAAAACGGACGCCCCTGGAATACCAGTTTGAAGCCGTTGTAATTGGCGGGATTATGACTGCCAGTTATCTGAATGCCGCCATCTACGTCTTCGGCTGACGCCTCGGCGTAATAGAGCATCGGGGTGGGCCCCATGCCGACCCGCACGACATCGGCCCCCGTTTCGAGCAAGCCTGCGACCAGCGCCTCCTCCAGCATCGTCGAACTGACGCGCCCGTCATAGCCGACCGCTACCTTGCTGCGGGCCTCATCGCCCTTGGCGCGGCGCAGCAACGTGGCGAAGCCGCGGCCGATGGCGCGGGCGTCATCCGGCCCCAGGGTTTCGCCGATTATACCGCGAATGTCGTATTCACGAAGAACGGTAGAGTGGAATCGGTGAGTCATCTCGGCTCCCTCAATGTTGGAAAAACTCCGGCCATTCGGCGCGAAGTCGAGATATTTCGAGGCAGTTTCGCGACAGCGCGATATATCTCGGCCCGGCTGGGATTATTTCCCGATCCGGTCCTTCGGTAAAGCGCCGAGCAACAGATCGCGCGCGGCATTGGCTTCATGCACCTGCTCGTTGGTGCCGCCGCGGTCAGGGTGGACCATAGCGAGCAACCGGCGATGCGCTTCGACGATGTCGGCATGGCCGGCATTCTCGGAAACCCCCAGCAAGGCGCGGGCGCGCCTCTTGGGATCCAAACGCCTGGGCCCGCCGATAAGTTCCCAAGGCCAGCGCCGGGTCACTAGCTTGCAGGCAAGTATTGCCAATACAAGCAGCCAGAGCAGCTTCACGCCGGTGCCGTCATCAATTCCTCGGCCTGCGCCTTAGCCCGCACCGGCAGGTTGAGCCCCGCAAGCAGCGCGCGCATTTCCTGCCGCGCGACGAGATGGCTGGTGCCAAGCTCGCCCAGCTGGCCTGTGTCGAGCAGGGTCAGCCCCGAGGGGAACAGCTCGCGGTAGATCACCCGTTCGGACAGACCATTGGCGACACGGAAGCCGACGCGCTTGGACAATTCGGTGAGCGCCCCTTCCAGCCGGCGCATGTTGCGCGCCTCGACATGCTGGGTGCGGTTCCTCACCACCACCCAGTCCATCTCGCGGCGCTGATCCTTGATCGTCGCCATCGCGCGCTTCTTGCGGGCCTCCCAGATCAGTTCGGCGTAGAATGACAGGCGGCGGATCTTGAAGGTTTCGGCATCGACCTGGCCGATCAGGTCAAAGTCGACGAAGCTGTCGTTGAGCGGTGTGACCAGCGTATCGGCGCTGGTGGCGGCGTGGCGAGCGAAGGGATCGTCGCGGCCGGGGGTGTCGAACACCAGGAAGTCCAT
>JANONQ010000501.1:0-2674 GCA_031420935.1 Novosphingobium sp.
TCGCCGCCGGCGCGGGCGACCACCTCGGCGGCGCGGACCGGATCGGGATGGTCACCGCCGCGGGCGTTGCGGATGGTGGCGACATGATCGATGTTGACCCCCAGCCGCAGCCGGGCGGGCATTCGCAATCCATCCGAACGCGGCTGCGCGAAGCTCATGGCTTGACGCGGCTCCCCGGCTTCACGGCGGGGATGGCGGCGAGTTCGAGCGGGATTTCATCCGGCGCATAGGTCGGCAATTCCAGCGCGATCAGCGGATGGAACGGCACGCCGAGGTCCGCCGCCCCGCCGGTACGATCGACCAGTGCGGCAACGGCGATAACCTTGCCGCCGGCCGCCTCGACCGCCAGAATCGCTTCGCGCGATGAAAGCCCGGTGGTGATGACATCCTCGACCAGTAGAACTTCGTCGCCGGGATTGAGACTGAACCCGCGCCGCAGCTCGAAAACTCCCTCGGGACGTTCGACGAACATTGCCTCGACGCCGAGTGCGCGGCCCATTTCGTGGCCGAAAATGATCCCTCCCATTGCCGGGGAAACGACTTTGCCGATGCGTTTGCGCAGCTCGCGCGGCAGTGTGCGGGCGAGTGCCGCAGCGAGCCTGGCGGCGCGCATCGGATCCATGAGCACACGCGCGCATTGCAGGTAATGGGCGCTATGGCGGCCGGACGACAGCAGGAAGTGGCCTTCGAGCAGCGCCTCGCTCGCACGGAATTCGGCGACAATCTCGTCATCCTGCATGGCTTGGCATCTTCCAGAAGGAATTAAGGTCACCACCGCAACGCGCGCTTGTGCAGACCGGCAAAAATATCCCCTAGAGGCGCTTGAGGTGCCCCGCAAGCGCGCGTATAGGCCGCGCCGGACGGGGCTTTGCCCCTACACGACCAACGCGCGAGAGGTGGCAGTTCCTCTCGCCGGCACCGGAAGGCGAAAGCGCAGCATTATGGGATCAGGCGAACACGCCCGCGCGGCGGGACTTTGGATGAAGGCTGCGGGATTGTCGGTGCTGCTGTTGGCTGCTCCGCAGGCCGCGTGGGCGCAGGCTGGCGAGCCGGGGCAGGCCGCTTCGCCAGCCGTAACCTCACCGGTGGGTCCCGCCGCCGCCGGCGCCACCGCCGCACCCGTTGCCACACCGCCTGCGACACCGGCGCCGGTAGCGGTACCCCCGCCAGCCGTGCAGGCCTCAGTGGCCGCTGCCCAGACGGCGGCCGCTGATCCGGCAGCCGCCGACCCGGCGCGTTTCGTCGTCGCGCCCGGCGGCTACACGCCGATGAAGCCGACGCCGGGCATCGGCATGCCGGTCGATGGCAGACTCGGGCTGCAGCAGCAATTTTCGCCGACAGGACATTATGCGCGCTGGATGCACGACGGTCCGCTCCTGTGGATCTCGCTCATTATCTCGGTGTTTGTCCTGGTGCTGCTGCTGTATGTGGGCGTCCGCTTCCGCAAAAGCAGGAACCCGGTGGCTTCCAAGACCAGCCACAATACGATCATTGAGATTGCCTGGACGCTGGTGCCGGTACTCATCCTGGTGGCCATTGCGGTTCCCTCAATGGACTTGCTGGCCCAGCAGTTCAAACCGGCGCCGGCCAAGGCGCTGACGATCAAGGCGACGGGCAATCAGTGGTTCTGGACCTATAGCTATCCTGACAACGGCGGGTTCGAGGTGGTCTCGAACATGCTGAAGGACCAGGGCGATCCTTCGCTAAAGCCGGGCGACCGCTTCCGGACCGACGACGACGGGCCCAAGCAGCTGGCAGCCGATTATCGCATGGTTGTCCCCGCCGGAGAGCCGATCCGTATGCAGATCACTGCCGCCGACGTGATCCACGCCTTCGCCGTGCCGTCACTATGGTTCAAGCTTGATGCCGTGCCTGGCCGGATCAACGAGAAGGTGCTCTTCGTAGAAAAGCCGGGCGTCTATTTCGGCCAGTGCTCCGAGCTGTGCGGTGTCCGCCACGGTTATATGCCGATCGTCGTCGAGGCGCTGCCGCGAGCGCAGTTCAATGCCTGGGTGCTGTCGCAGTCCGACAGCAAGATCGATGGCCGGCCCGAGCCGGCGGTAAGCGCCAGCCCGGCTGCTGCCGCCGCGCCAGTGACAGGCGCGCCAGCCACTCCGGCCGCTTCCGCTTCTCCGGCTCCCGCCGCCTAAGCCCGTAATCGCAAAGAACAGGTTCACGAGATCATGGCTACCACCGTCCCCGAAACTTTCCAGGCCCATGGCGATGCGCACGGGCATGCGCAGGACGAACATCACCTGCCGGGTTTCTTCGCCCGCTGGTTCATGTCGACCAACCACAAGGACATCGGCACGCTCTATCTGATCTTCGCGATTTTCGCGGGGATCATCGGCGGCGCGTTCTCGGGCATGATGCGCATCGAGCTGGCGCACCCGGGCATCCAGTGGCTGGACACCTTCGCCGGCTTCTTCGGTGAGGCAAACCCCAGCTTCGACCAGACGCTGCATCTGTGGAACGTGCTGATCACGGCGCACGGCTTGATCATGGTGTTCTTCATGGTCATGCCGGCGATGATCGGCGGCTTCGGCAACTGGTTCGTTCCGCTGATGATCGGCGCGCCTGACATGGCCTTCCCGCGGATGAACAACATCTCCTTCTGGCTGACTGTCGCCGGCTTCTGCTCGCTGATGATCTCGGCGTTCGTTCCGGGCGGTGC
>JANONQ010000502.1:0-2990 GCA_031420935.1 Novosphingobium sp.
CCGCCGATCTTCACGCGCGGCATATTGGTCGATATCGCCGGCGCGATCGCGCCCCGCAGGCTGGAAGTGGGCGACGCCATCTCGGTGGGCGACATCAAGGCCGCGCTCAAGCGCCAGGGAATGAGCGAGAAAGACATTCGGCCCGGCGATGCGCTGTTCGTTAATACCGGCTGGGGCGATTACTGGAAGAAAGACAACGCCAAGTTCAACAGCGGCATTCCAGGGCTTTCCCCGGAAGCGGGGGACTGGGTCGTGAGCCGGAAGGTGTTGATGGTCGGCACCGACAATTGGGGGGTCGAGGCGATCCCCGACAAGGGTGGTCGCTTGTTCGCGCCCAATCACCAGAAGTTCCTGGTCGAGAACGGCATCTACATCATGGAAAATATCGATTTCACGGGACTGATCGCGAAAAAGGCCTATCTCTTCGCTTTCTCGTTTGGGGCCATTCCGTTTAAGGGCGCTACCGGTTCGCCGGCGCGGCCGATGGCTATATTTTGACGGGTAGGATCTAAAAATGGGCCAAGGAAAAATCATCGCGGGTTTTATTGCGCCACATCCGCCGCATCTCGTTTATGCGGAGAACCCGCCACAGAATGAAGCGAGATCAGAAGGCGGCTGGGAGCCTTTGCGTTGGGCCTATGAACGCGCGCGCAAGAGCCTGGACGAGATGAAGCCTGACGTATTGCTGGTCCACTCGCCGCACTGGCAAACTCTCGTCGGGCATCATTTTCTGGGCGTGAAGCGGCTGAAGGGCAAATCGGTCGATCCAATCTTTCCCAACTTGTTTCGCTATAATTTTGACCTCGACGTCGATGTCAATCTCGCCGAGGCGTGCTGTGCGGAGGCGCAGGCGATGGGCCTGACCGCGAAGATGATGCGCAACCCCAACTTCCGCGTCGATTACGGGACCATCACCACGCTCCACATGATCCGCCCGCAATGGGATATCCCCGTGGTCGGAATCTCGGCCAACAACTCGCCTTATTACCTCACTCTCGATCAGGGCACTGACGAGATGGTGAAGCTGGGTGAAGCGACCCGGCGTGCGGTCGAGAAGAGCGGCAAGCGCGCCGTGGTGCTATGCTCGAATACCTTTTCGCACTGGCATTTCCATGAGGAGCCGGACCTGCCTGAGGACATGACAAAGGAACATCCCCAAAGTTATGTCGGTTATAAATGGGACATGCGGATTATCGAACTGCTCCGCCGGGGCGAGGTTGAGGAGGTCATGCGCCTGTTCCCGCAATGGGTGGAGGAGGCGTTTGCCGAAGTGAAGTCCGGTGCCTTTCCGTGGATGCTTTCAGCCATGGGCTTCCCGCACATCCCGGCCGAACTTCACGGCTATGGGACAGTGATCGGTACCGGCAATGCGGTCATGGAATGGAACCTCGAGAAAGCGGCGGCCTGACCCCATGACCGTTGTCTCCGCTTTTCTCGTGGCAGGCAATCCGCTTCCGCTGTTACGTCCCGACAATCCGCCCTGGCGGCCGCTTGTCGATGGCTATGCCCGCGCGGCCGACGCGTTGACCGCATCGACGCCGGACGTGCTTCTCGTCTATTCGACGCAGTGGATCGCGGTACTGGACCAGCTGTGGCAGGCGCGTCCGCGGACCGTTGGCATGCATGTCGACGAAAACTGGTACGAATATGGCGACCTACAGTTCGATATCTCCGTCGATGTCGCTTTAGCCGAGGCATGCATCGCCGGTTCGGCCGAAGTCGGGGTGCGCGCCAAGGGCGTCGATTATGACCAGTTCCCGATCGATACTGGAACGATCGTCGCGAACACCCTGCTCAACCACGATGGCGCGCCGCTCGTGATCGCGGCGAACAACGTCTATCATGATTTCGCGACTACGGAGCGGCTGGCGGCGATGGCAGTCGACAAGGCTGCGGAGCAGGGCAAGCGCGTTGCGATCATTGCGGTCGGCGGCATGTCCGGAGCCTATTTCGATAAGGAGATCATCCTGACGGAAGATCACATCCGCTACGAAGCCGACGAAGCTGCCAATCTAGCCTTCCTCGACGCGCTGAAAGGCGGGGCAGATGCGGCCCGCGCCGCGTTGGGCGACTATGTTGCCGCGGCCAAGCCGGACATGGGAATGAAACACCTCGCGTGGATCCTCGGTGCGACAGGCGGCTTCGCGTCGGCCATCATCCACGGCTATGGCCCGCTTTATGGTGCCGGCGGCGCGGTAGTCGAATTTAATGTGGCTTGAGCGATGCGTGAATATCAAAACTTCGTCGGCGGCGATTTCGTCGCGACCAATCGCCGGTTCGACGATGTCGATCCCGCGACCTCTCAAACGATCGCAACGGTCCACGAGGCCGACGCCGACCTGGTCGATCGCGCGGTCTCCGCCGGACGCAAAGCGCTCGCAGGGCCGTGGGGCGCGATGGGGCCGGACGACCGCGCCCTTGTATTGGATCGCATCGCCGACGGCATCGACGCGCGCTTTGGGGATTTTGTCGCTGCTGAGGTAGCCGACACCGGGCGCCCGATCAGCGTCGCCGAGACGCTCGACATTCCCCGCGGTGCCGCCAATTTCCGTACCTATGCAGCACTGCTGCGCACCGGCGGCGGTGAAGCCTACGAAAGCCAGACCGCCGATGGGGCGGGCGCGCTAAACTACACGATTCGCCGTCCGCTAGGAGTAGTGGGCGTGATCGCGCCGTGGAATCTGCCGTTTCTGCTGTTCACCTGGAAGGTCGCGCCCGCGCTTGCCTGCGGCAATGCGGTGGTCGCCAAGCCGTCAGAAGAAACACCGGCAACGGCGACATTGCTGGCCGAGGTGATGCAAGCGGCGGGGGTGCCAGCGGGGGCGTATAACCTCGTCCACGGCTTCGGTCCCGGATCAGCGGGCGAGGCGCTTACCGCGCATCCTGGGATCGACGGCATCACCTTCACCGGCGAGTCCGCGACCGGCGAGGCAATCATGCGTAATGCCGCCACCGGTGTCCGCCCCGTTTCCTTCGAGCTCGGCGGCAAG
>JANONQ010000503.1:0-2776 GCA_031420935.1 Novosphingobium sp.
CACCCGGCTGTCACGGCAGAATTACGCCATCGATCTCGGCCCGTTCCCGCTCGGATCCTGCACGATGAAGCACAATCCGCGGCTCAACGAGAAGATGGCGCGGCTGCCCGGCTTTGCCGATATTCACCCGCTCCAGCCGCATAGTACGGTGCGCGGCGCTTATGAGGCGATGGCGCAGCTGGCCGACTGGCTAATGGCGCTCACCGGCATGGCCGCGGTGGCGATGACGCCCAAGGCCGGCGCGCATGGCGAGCTCTGTGGGCTGCTGTGCATCCGCGCGGCGCAGGAGGCGCGCGGCGATGCGCGCGGCGTGGTGCTGGTGCCCGAAAGCGCCCATGGCACCAATCCCGCGACCGCCGCCTTCGCCGGTTACCGGGTGGAGAGCATTCCCGCGACGGCCGATGGCCGGGTCAATCTGGCTGCGCTCAAATCACGGCTTGGCCCCGACGTTGCCGGGGTGATGATCACCAATCCGAATACCTGCGGGTTGTTCGAGCGCGACATGAAGGCGATTTCTGACGCGGTGCACGCCGCCGGCGGCTACGTCTATTGCGACGGAGCGAACTTCAACGCCATCGTCGGCAAGGTCCGTCCCGGTGATCTGGGCATCGACGCCATGCATATCAATCTGCACAAGACGTTTTCGACCCCGCACGGCGGCGGCGGGCCGGGCGCGGGGCCGGTGGTGTTGTCGCCGGCGCTGGCCCCCTTCGCGCCGCTGCCGTTCGTGACGCGCGGCGCAGATGGCGGTGTCAGGCTGATCGAAGAGGAGGACGCCCCGGCAGACCATCCGCTGAGTTTTGGCCGCATGTCCGCCTTCCACGGCCAGATGGGCATGTTCACCCGCGCGCTAACCTATATCCTCAGCCACGGCGCCGACGGGCTGCGGCAGGTCGCTGAAGACGCGGTGTTGAATGCGAACTATGTGCTGCGATCTTGCGAGGATCTGCTGTCTGCCCCTTTCGCCAACAGCGGTGCGTGCATGCACGAAGCCCTGTTCAGCGACAGCGGATTTGCCGCAGGCTTTTCAACCCTCGACATCGCCAAAGGGCTGATTGACGAAGGTTTCCATCCGATGACGGTTTATTTTCCATTGGTGGTGCACGGCGCGATGCTGATTGAGCCGACCGAAACCGAGAGCAAGGCCGGGCTGGACCGTTTTATCGCCAGCCTGCGGTCACTGGCGACAAAGGCGCGGGACGGAGACGAGACGCTCCATTCTGCACCAATGCTGGCCCCGCGCCGGCGCCTCGATGAGACCCTGGCAGCACGCAGGCCAGTGCTGGTGTGGCGCGGGAATTCGACCGAAGCCCCAGCTCGCCAATAATCAGATTTCCTTGTCGACCGTATTGGCCGCTGAATTGAGATCATCGCCCGCGCCGCGCACAGTATTGCAGGCTGCAGCGGCAAGCGCCATGCTGGTTGCCGCCAATGCGATGAGTATCTTTCTAGCCATTTCCTGATCCTTTGCCATATGACCCAACCCTCATTCCTTGAATGCAGATTTCGGCGTTCGGTTCCGCATTATCAGCAATCCCCGGCTGCATGGGGCCTGAACGGCATGGGCAGGCGGAATCCGTTACAGCAAGGGCGGGTGCGCAACCCGCATTCCCCATGATCCAGTTTTGGTTTGCAAGCTGCGTTAGCTGAGGGTGGGCATGGATGATTTACCTGCCAGACTAATCGGTGCAGGCATGTCCGCCCTGGTCCTCGCGATCATTGCCTGGTGGGGCGACCGCCGCCGGATGCGGCGCAGCCAGCCCGATGCCGTTGGCTTCATGCCTTGGACAGCGGTGTTCTTCTGGTCGATTATGGCCGCGTGCCTGTTTCTCGGGCTGGCGGCAAAGGCATGGCTGACGGGCTAATACCAAGGCTCGATGAGCTTGACTCATCGAGCCTTGGTTAAGCCCGTGCGGCGCTTGAGCAATTCCAAGGTGTGATGCGTTAGCATCTCAGCACCTTGGTATAAGGCGCAATCTCAGAGGCACGCCTCGAGGAACGCCTGATCGAAACCGAATTGCCGCGCTTTTTCCAGCGTATAGGGACGCAGGCCGGAAGGGCGGAATTCGCCGATGATCTTGCCCTCGGGGGTCTCGTCGAGATATTCGAACTTGAACAGTTCCTGGGTGACGATAACGTCGCCTTCCATGCCGATCACCTCGGTTATGCCGGTGGTGCGGCGCGAGCCGTCGCGCAGGCGCTTGACCTGCACAATGATATCGATCGATTCCGCGATCTGGCGGGAGATGGCTTCCTTGGGAATTTTGATATCGCCCATCAGGATCATGTTTTCCATTCGGCCAAGGCATTCGCGCGCCGAGTTGGCATGGAGTGTGCACATCGAGCCGTCATGCCCGGTATTCATCGCGGCGAGCAGATCGAAGCACTCCGCGCCGCGGATTTCGCCCAGGATGATCCGGTCGGGGCGCATGCGCAGGGCGTTCCTGACGAGATCGCCGATCGAGATGGCGCCTTGGCCTTCAAGGTTCGGCGGACGCGTTTCCAGTGGCAGCCAGTGAGGCTGTTGCAGGCGGAGTTCGGCCGCGTCCTCGATCGTCAGCACGCGCTCGCCCGGATCGATCATCTTCGACAGGGCGTTGAGCATGGTCGTCTTGCCGGAACCGGTACCGCCCGAGATGACGATATTCATACGGCAGGCGCCGGCGATCTTCAGCGCGGTGCACATCTTGTCCGACATCGAGCCGAAGTCGCGCAGCATGTCGAGCGTGATCGGCTTTTCGGAAAACTTACGAATTGAAATTGCGGTGCCGCGCAG
>JANONQ010000504.1:0-8100 GCA_031420935.1 Novosphingobium sp.
GGCGGTTCTGCACCCATGGCGCGGTAGAATGCCGGGTTGCCGGTTAGCTTGAGGCTCTGTGCCACCCGCAGCGCCACACTCCGGCTGCGCAGAATATCGATCTGGGTCTGGAGAAAGCGATCGGTATCGTAAACATCGCTAGGCGCGCTGGTATCCTCGCCTTCCTTGAGCACGCGGTCCGATTGCTCGTTAATCTGGATTGTCGCTTGCGCGGTGTAGCGCGGGGTACTCGCAAGGGTGATGGCGACAGCAAGCGCAAGGGCCCCGAAGATGATTGCTGCAATCAGCATCGCGTTGGCCCGAAGCAGCATCACCATATTCTGGAGATTGAAAAAGGTGCTCTGCCGCTCAGCGAAGTGGCTCTCCAGTTCCGCCTCATCCTGTGAGAGATGCGGATGGGCCGGCACCGCATCGCTATGTCCCGCAGTTTTAGCGAATGTGGGCATGCTGGCGCTCCCTAACGGACTAGATAGAAGATGTTTAGCAACGGCGCAGCCTGCAGAACATTCTGCCAGACGCCTTTGCTAGCGGAATAGCCGACGACGACGACGTCACCGTTGATGATGCGTGGATCGGGTGCGCGGCCCGCCCTTATGTCGTCAAGATCGAAGCGTGCGGCCAAGCGCTGGCCAGCGACGACACGGAAAACCAGGATTTCATCGAGTTTTGCGGTTTTGTTGGGGCTTTCGGCCCTCGCAACGGCGGATAGCAGCGTGTAATCGCGGGTAATTTCGTACACGCCCGGTTTTGTCACCTGGCCTTCGACCGTGACATAATGCGTCGCAACCTTGACCACGGAAACGACCACCTGCGGGTTGACGATATAGCGTTCGCGCAGGCGCGCGGCGATGTCGGCGGCAAGTTCCGAAGGCGTTCGCCCGGCGGCCGGCACTTCGCCGATCAGTGGCATCTGGATCCTGCCGGAATCATCGACCTGGAGCTTGTCGTTACTCAGGTCGGCTTCCTGAAATACCTGCAAGTCCAACAAGTCGTTCGGTGCGATCACATAGGATTTCTGCGGTGCTGTGGGATCTTCTGGCGGGATTAGGCGATAGGCCGCCTCTCCGATGGGCAAATTCGACGAACGCGATCCCGCGCAGCCGGCGAGAATAAGGCATGCCGATATTCCCGCCGCAGTTGCCAGGTGCCTATAACTTTTCACGTCCCGGTTAACTCCCTGGCTTTGCGGCTCGCTGACGGGGCCGACAATAGCCCGGCAGCAACCCCGGCGAGGCACGCTAGTGCCATTGACCGTAACGGATAATCAACCAATGAATGCAGAGCAATTATCGTCATTACCGCAAACGCGAACACAATCTGCGGCCGGGTCGCCGGATTTCTGCGGCGCCAGGCATCAATTGCCATCCACCCGATCCATACCGCAGCAAACGAAAGCACCATCAGACCGAACACGCCGCCTTCAAGGGTGAGTTCGAGATAATCGTTATGCGCGCGGACCGGGCTGGTGGGATCGACGACTTCCAGCCGTTCCGCGGCCGTTATCACGGATTTGAAGCTACCAATTCCGCTGCCAAACGGCCAGTACTGGATGATGGCGTACTGGGTATCCTGCCACAACTCCCACCGGAAATCCTGCTCGGAGGCGAACCGTTCCAGCGACCGGCCGACCGCTGCGGTCTGCCGAAGGACGAGGAAACCCGCTGCGCCCGCCGCCAGCACGGCGCCAAGCCCCAGCAGCGCAGCACGCCCGCGGATGCGCTGCGGCAGCCAGATAATTGCCGCAGCGGCCAGCGCGACGGGTATCATCGCCATGCCTGCGCGGGAACCGGTCAGGACGCAGCCGAGCAGCAGCAGCGCGGCAATCGCGGCAAAAATCACGTCCACAGCGGTCCGCCGGCGGTCGCTCCATACTCGCAGTGCTGCGGCGCTGGCGACCAGGCCGATCAGCAGGACATCGGCCTGAGCATTGCGGTTGGCCTGAAAGCCATTGAGAAAGCCAAGATTTCCTATACCATAGGGCCGCCACCCGGCCGCCATCCCGGCGGAGAGCTGGAGGGCGCCGAGCAGCAGGGATACCGCGGCCATGCCAGCGATCGCGGCAATAACCCAGGCGCGCCCCTCACGATCGAGTCCTGCGACCATACCCATGGTCAGCAACGCCGGCAGTATGGCCAGCAGCGAAGCGAACGTGCGGGCCGGCGTGATCGACCACGGCATCCAGGCTGCACCAGCGCCGACCAGTTCCAGCGCCGCCAGCTCCTGTTCGCGGCCAGGCAGGCGCTCCCAGATGAGCGGTGGCAAAGGCAGCAGTTGCAGGCACGGCAAAGCCAGCAACACGCCGGCCATGATCCATAAGCGCTGGTGCGCTTGGCGGTTTGTCCCTGGCTCGCGGGGGACCACCAGCCAGGCAGCCGCGGCCAGCGCAGCGATCAGCTGAAGCAACAATTCGGATCGCGGCGCTGAACTGCCTCCACCGCCCAGGCCCAGCGCGGCAATGACAAAAGCTACAGCAATAAACGACCGCACGCGCGACTGCCCGGCGCTATGAGCCCCAGTCGATGGACGGTTTGCAAATTGCGCGCGGCCAGTCAGGCGTCGCTCAGCCGGCATCGAAATCGCCCATTTCCGTGGCATAGAAGCAGAGGTGTGGATCAATCGAATTGGGCAAACAAAATCCTAACGACAGTTGCCTGGCAGGCACTGGCATGGGCTGTTTAGCGCAAACAGAAAGGGCCCTGCCAGTGGCAAAGCCCTTTCGTTAATCGGACCGTCTATCAATTAGCCACCGGGGCTATCATCACCGGAGCCACTTGAGGATGTCGCCGCGGCCACGCCGCCGCCAGCAGCCGCAGCACCCAAAATTAGACCAGGCACTGCGAAGAAACTAGTCCTACGAGGGACATTTGGCTCCGCTGCTGCAAGATTGGCACAATTGCGCCTCTGCCATCGCGTGATGATCTGCTTCCCCTTCGCATCTACTTTTAGTGCACAGACCGCATCCAATGGATCAGGCCTTGGAGTGGCTTGCGCTGACCGCGTAGCGGCAGCCTGTGCCGCCGCACCAAATAAAAGGCTGGGAAGCGTAAGAGCCACCAATAACGCCCTTAATGGCACCATCACGAAAACCTTTTGTTAATCCGCTATCCTAGCTATCCTAGCCGTAGGCTTACCGTAGCCTAATCTCTCTGGCGGAAGCAAGGTTGCAAATCGGGCTTCTAGGAAATTTATTGCAAGCGCTTGATAGATCGTGTGCGGCGGATTTCTCCACAGTGCAAACAGTAGCTCACGGCGACGCAAATGAGATGGTGGGACGTGTTTCCAATTCGCCACGTGCCTGAAATCCTGCAACCATTGCCTTTGCTGCATTCACGATCTCAATTCGTCTCGATGTCCTGGGATGGGTAATCCCAAGGTCAGTGCCTCTTGCATGCGAAGTGCGCCGCAGCAGACGCTCAGGCGCACTAAGGTCGTAGCCGGCATTAGCCATCATCTCTATAGCGAGTTTATCAGCCTCAATCTCGGTTGCTTTCACTTTTCTGGCGCCCAAGCCAAATTCCGCCAACCAGTTGATGGTACCCTTGAGCTTTTCAGCATGGCGCAGAATATTATGAGACATTTCATGCGCGACTACGAAGGACAATTCGTCGTTGTCGGTGACAAACTCCAACATCCGACTGGTAACCGCGACTGTTCGTCCATCAGACCAGGCATTGAGCGCCCGACGTTGGAGCAATGCGAACCTGCCACTGCAGCCTTCTGCGCCAACAAGTTGAATCGCAATACGCTCTGAACCTCGGCGCACTTCGAGCCTCACTGGTCCGCTGCGCATTTCTTGGTCAAGGAATCCGACAAACTTCTCCGTCCGGTCATAGGAAGCGCGCTCGCGGATGGAGTCCGCAGCAAAGCTGAACAGATTGCTATCATTGACCCCGATAATCTCGTCGCCTGCCGTGATCCCAGCAGCATCCGCTACACTGCCCGGCACTACTTCTAGCACCCCGAAACCATATGTAAGGTTATAAATTTCGGTAAACGTAGCGCGATTATCCTTTGCATATCCCCCGATATTATGGAGCATAAGGCCGGTCAACATATCTGGTCGGCCGCAGAGCTTCGAGTTGGCTAGCGCGAGCCGATAACCAATACCCTCAAGCCGCAGACCGGGGTCTCTGTAAGCATCGGCAATTACCGAAGCGCCACCCCTTTGAGTCTGCTCGGCTCGAGCGCCTGCCGATTGTATCGAGACTGCAAATATTAGCGCGAAGGCAATCGCCTTGACTTCAAAGCGATTTGTATATTTTTTTAATATCACGAGACAGCTCCGAAACTTGGTTTCCAGAGACTACCTCTATTTATTTACCATATTTTATTATGGTAAGTACGTATTAATACCATAAATCTTTTCTTATTCAATGAAGCACTGAAAGATTTTTCTCTCGATATTACATAACATGTACTCACTAAACGACATGGCCTACTCACCCAAATTGTCAAATGATTTTAGGGCTACAGGTCAAAGACCGTGGCCGCGCCCAGCTCGGCGAAATACCGCGCTATTGCGTCTGCCGCCTTGTCGGTCAGAGCGACAAAAGCGCGACGGCGGTCGGTATCGTCTTCGACGCGCTGCAACAGGCCCACTTCCGTCATCATGCCGATCCAGCGCAGCGCCGTCGTTGGAGGAACCCCCGAAGCAATACACAGCGACGTTACGGATACGCGCGCGTGCTCGGCGCGTGCGGCGGTTAGATCAAGCAGAATGTCCCAGGCGGGATCTCCGAAAAAATCGCCATCGAAGAAGCGCGCGCGCAGTTGGCGCTGGCGGATGATGCGGCGCACTAGACGAGGATCGGGGAGTGGCGGGCGGGTTGCACGCATACCACACGCGATTCTCTCCTCCTGATGCTGGAAGTGAAAGACGCTGTTACTTTCTGAACGTGGGGTGGCAGCCTCTAATGTGGAGCCAAGGTGCTCTAATTGCTTATAAATTCCGTCGATCTGCTCCGAGATTCGGAGCAATGCCACGCTATCATCGCTATTGTCCATTTTTACGAGCCCTAAACTGTAAACCATCAGTTCCCGGCTGAATGGTTCAAGGCGGAACTTACCTGTGGTTGACCTGAGGCAACCACCGTTCATTTGATCGCAACGTTGATCTCGTACATTGGTTCCGAAATTTATTTGCATTATAACGAAGAATAAATCAACTAACGTCACCCACCACTAGTGGCAATGCCACTCTACTACGTTTCTGGAAATTATGTATAAGGGTAATTACCTAGTAAGGCGGCCTAAAATCCTCATTACCCACAGATAAAGGAAGAATTTCGGAAGGAGGGGAAATTATGGATATGACTGATCAGGAAATCGAACTAGTTAATTCACTGCGGCGCGCCCTTGCTATCGCCGACTTGCTTTCATTGCAATTAGTTGCAATTAAAATTGCAGAGGCCCTCGACCATTTTTTACTTGCAAAGGGAAATCTGCCTCGTCGGAATGGAGAACCGAGCGACGGCATGGATTGATCGGGCAAAGGCTGCGAATCAGTGACTTAACCCCGCCACCGCATCTTCCAGCCGCGCCGGATCGCCCAGCGCCAGCACATGGCCGTCGCTGCCGGCATGGAGCGGATCGCCGTTCCAGTCGCACACCAGCCCGCCGGCGCCTTCGATCACCGGCACCAGCGCCGCCCAGTCGTGCAGCTTGAGGTTGGCTTCGCAGACCACGTCGATATGGCCCGAGGCAAGCAGCGCATAATTGTAGCAATCGCCGCCCATCACCATGCGCTTGTGGTCGGTGCGGGCGGCGAGCGCCATGAAATGGCTGCCCTGATGGTCATCGAAATAATGCGGGCCAGTGGTCGCCAGGGTCGCTTCCGACAGCGAGGGGCAGGCGCGGGTGCGGACGGGCGTTTGGTTCAAGGTGGTCGCTCGCCCCGCCGCGCCGACCCAGCGTTCCTTGAGGATTGGCTGGTCGATCAGACCGAGCACCGGCCAGCCTTCGACTACCAGCGCAATCAGCGTGCCGAAGATCGGCCGTCCGGCGAGGAACGAGGTGGTGCCGTCGATCGGATCGAGCACCCAGCTGCGCCCAGAGCGCCCTTCCCCTGCGGAAACCCCGAATTCCTCGCCGATCACGGTGTCGCGCGGCGCTTCGGCCCTGAGGATGCGGCGCATCGCTTCCTCTGCGGCGCGATCGGCAAGCGTCACCGGCGTGGCATCGTCTTTGCGCTCGGCGACGAGACCGGCGCGAAAATAGGGCCGTATCGCCTCACCCGCCGCGTCGGCGAGGCGGTGGGCAAGGGCGAGGTCGGCGTCGAGGTTCATCGCTTGCGTTTGCCCGCCCAATCCGCTGGCGGTCAAGTTCGCATCGTCAGAAAGATACAAGTTTTCTCCGCGCACGGGCATTATTCAGCATGTGCAGGAACGTACTTCTTGGAAGCGCTCGAGCGGCTCGAACCGGGACAACTGCGCCCCTGACAATCGGCAGAATATTACCCACGGCATAATCGGTGCTGGCAACCTCGACGCAGCCGGATGCACCGGCTATGGCCAGCCCGTAGCAGCAACGAGACGCCGCAGGGCGATTTGCCGGGAGCGCAGGAATGGTTGCAAGCACGGGGAAGAAGTGCGCATTCGGGCTGTGGCTGGGCGCGGTGGTTGATTGTTGGCTGCTGGCAGGCGAGGCATCGCTGGTGGTGCCGCTGCGGTTGGCGCGGATCGCGCTGGGCGGCAAGCGCGGCAAAGCCGAGGCGCAGTTAATGATCGGTGAGAAGCTGGAAGCGCATCGCTTGTTGATCGGCGAACTGTCCCGCGGGGAGCTGGGTACCAGTCCTCCCGAAATCGCGGGCAGCGTGGCGACGCATTATCTCGGGCGCGTGAGGGCCAATCGCCAGCGTCTTATGGGACGTGCACAGAAGTAGCCGCGCCCGAATTGCCAACCGAGTGTTAATAAAGCGTTAATTTATGTGACCGGCGGCATTGTCGACGACGCCGACCACGCGCGGAACTTTCCTGCGCGCCAATCATTATCTTTGCAGCTAGGCCGCGCGCTTTGCAACGCTCCTGGATCCTTACCACTGTGGAGATTATCCATGAACAAATTTGTCCTCGCTTCACTTGGCGCTGCGGCGGTGCTCGGCGGCTGCACCACCAGTGGCTACGGAAATCGTAGTGGCTATGATGACTGGGGTTATTATGACCGCGGTTCTTACAGCCGGTACGGTGGCTATGATTACGACCGGCCAGATCCGCGCTACAATGGTTATTATGCCGATAATTACTACCGCACCGACCGGCGTTATCGCGAACGCGAACTCAGCGACAATGATCGCATTTATCGCGGCCGTGACGGGCGCTATTATTGCCGCAGGTCTGATGGCACCACCGGCCTGGTCGTTGGCGGCATTGCTGGCGGCGTGCTTGGCAACATCATTGCCCCAGGCGACTCCAAGACGCTTGGCACAGTGCTTGGTGCAATAGGCGGCGCGGCGATTGGCGCGGCGGTTGATGGCGGTGGCCGGTCCAAGTGCCGCTAGTCCCGCACTTGTAACGAAAAATTCCTGAACCCCGGCTCGTCCTGCTTGGACGGGCCGGTGACTTTTGTGCATTAATGCGGCGAGGGAGCCAGCGGTCAATGGTACAGGGTCTTTCCCTGTGCAGGCAAACTCCCCTATGGCACCGCCATGACCAAACGCCTCAGCCAAGCGGCCTGCCGCACCAGCAGCCTCGCAGCAGTTATAGCCGGTTTCCTTCCCTTCGCAGCGCTGGCGCAGGAGCCTGCACGGCAATCCGACATCGTCGTCACCGGGCGCGGCCTTGAGGCTACCCCGGCCACGCCCGCTTACGGCGTGCAGGAGATCACCCGCGACCGGCTCACCACCTCTGTTTCGGGCCGCATCGAGGATGTGCTCTCCTCGGCCGCCGGCTTCCAGCAGTTCCGCCGCTCCGACAGCCGCTCGTCAAATCCGTCCGCCCAGGGCGTCACCCTCCGGGCGCTCGGCGGCAACGCCACCAGCCGGACGCTGGTGCTGCTCGACGGCGTGCCGATGGCCGATCCGCTGTTCGGCTATATCCCGCTATCGGCCATCGCGCCGGAGCGGCTGGCATCGGTGCGCATCACGCGCGGCGGCGGCTCGGGCGC
>JANONQ010000505.1:0-3363 GCA_031420935.1 Novosphingobium sp.
ACCGCGTAGGCGGCCGAGCCGGCGAGCACCGGTACCGCCAGCATCCCTGTGCCGATGATGCCGATGGCAAACAGCGCAAACGCCAGATCTCCGGCAATCGGTCGCAATGCCTGCGCGGCCTGTGCGGCGGTTTCGATCTCGGTGACGCCATTGGCGTGCAACGTCGCCGCCGTAGCCACGATGATGAATAACGCGACGAGGTGCGAGAAGCCCATGCCGACGAGCGTGTCGGTCCGGATACGCGCAAGTTCCGCACCCGTGGTGAGAGGCGAGACGCAGAGCGGCTTGGTGTGACGACGATGCTGTTCCTCGACTTCCTGACCAGCTTGCCAGAAGAACAGATAGGGGCTGATGGTCGTGCCGAAT
Organism: Novosphingobium sp.; assembly: GCA_031420935.1. Lineage (GTDB taxonomy): Bacteria > Pseudomonadota > Alphaproteobacteria > Sphingomonadales > Sphingomonadaceae > Novosphingobium. Next base: position 367 of record JANONQ010000505.1, read on the forward strand.
ATGGCCACGAGGGCCATGGCGTGGGGCTTATCGAAAGTGAATTGCGGCACCAGCGTGGCGCGCACAGCCTCCCCCAGCGGGACATCCGCGACAAAGACCACCCCGACATAGGCGAACAGCGAAAGTGTCGTCCATTTCAACACGCGGGCGTAACGATCGTAGCTGGTGAAGATTTCCAGACCGACGCTGACCAGACCGAACAGAAAGGTGTAGAGCAGCAACGGGCCCGGCACCAGCAAGTCGAGCGCGGCAGCCATGGCACCCAGATCGGCGCCGAGGTTGATGACGTTGGCGATGAGCAGCAGCAGCACGACCGCCTGCAACAGCGACCGCGGATAGTGCTGGCGCAGGTTGCGGGCGATGCCCTTGCCTGTCGTCGCGCCGATCTGGGCGCAAATTGCTTGGATGGAAACCAGCAGCGGGTAGCCGAAGAACATCGTCCAGGCCATGCCGTAACCGAATTGCGCTCCGGCTTGACTGTAGGTGCCAATGCCGCTGGGATCGTCGTCGGCCGAGCCGGTGACGAGTCCTGGACCGAGCACGTCGAACAGCGAGCGGCGCTTTGCACGGTGTGGTTTTACCATCACAGCGCTTCTGGCGCATTCAGCGCGTTGATCGCGGCATGCACCCGCGCCTCGATCTCGGGGCGCGGCAATCCGGGTTCGATGGGGTCGCCGATCAGGACCGTAATCACCCCCCGCCGTTTCCAGCGGCGATGGTAGAGCGGGCCGCTGTTCACCGCGATCGGCACCACCGGCAGGCCGAGCATCTTGTAGAGCCCGGCAAAGCCCGCCTGCAGCGGCGGCCTCGTCCCATGCGCCACCCTGGTGCCTTCCGGAAAGATCGCCAGCGGGCGGCCTTGCTTGATCAGGCGGCGGGCCGCTGACACCATGGCGCGCAGGGTCTTGGCGCCTTGGTGGCGGTCGATGCCGACGATGCCGTAAGCCGCCGCCGCCCGCCCCCACAGCGGGATGCGCATCAGCTCCATCTTGGCGAAAACCCCGGGGCCAGGCACGACCCTGGGCAAGTCGATCGCCTCGAAGAAACTCTCGTGCTTGTAGGCGACGAAGTATTGGCCGTCGGGCAGCGCTCCGCGTGTCTCCACCCGGATGCGGAGCAGATGCGCCATGCAGAACCGGTGCCAGGCCGACCAGCTATCCGCCACCGGACGAAACGCCGACGGAGCGAGGAACACCGCCAACACCGCGGCAAGCACGATCGGCATGCTGCCGCCGTAGAACACGGCGTAGAAAGCAAGGCTGCGCAAAACATCGCCCAGGTTGGCGGCTTGCACGGGCGCCGCCATCAACCGCCCCACGCCTGCGAAACCCAGCGCGCGACCAGCTTGTTATATTCGATGAACAGCGTTCCCATCGAGGGGTGCGAGACAACCGCGTCGCGGATCACCGTGAGATCGCCGGGGCTTGCCCGGGCCAGTTCGAACGCCGCGCGGCGCATATGCCAGTCAGTCGTGATCAAGCGCACTGACTTTAGCTTTTTGGCCGCGATCCAGCGCCCGGCTTCCTCGCCGTTGGAGCGGGTATCGACCGATTCAAAGCCCAGCGTCACGCAGCAGCGCATGGCCCGCGAGGAAACCCGGTGTTGCGCGGCGAATTCGCGCGGCCGCACCTCGCGGTCCACCCCGGAGACGAGGAGACGCCGGGTCCAGCCTTTGCGCAGCGCCTCCAGGCCGCGGGCGATCCGCCCTTCGCCGCCGGTGACGACTATGGCCGCGTCGGTCCTGCCGCCGTCCTGCGGCCGCGGAGGCAGCATGGCGAACCAGATAAAGCCCACCATCCAGGCGAGCAGCAGCGCGCCGGCGAGACGTTGCAGCAAGCGCCCCATGCTACAACAGCCGCCGCAAGGCGCGCAGCACGGTGACGCGCGCGGTCAGCATGGCCAGAACCGCAGTCACCAACGGGATCAGCGCCAGCCCCGCCCACTCGGGCCACTCGAGCGAGCCGCTATCGACCAGACCCGCCCCGAGCGCGGCGAACCGGCGGCCAAGGAACAGCACCGCGACCAGTCCGAGAGCCAGGCCCAGCAGCCCGCCGGCCGCGGCATCGACACCGATCGCACGTTGGAAAGTCCGGGCGATCTGGCCGTCGGTGCCGCCGAGCAAGTGGACGATCTCGATGGTGTCGCGGTTGTTGCCCAGCGCCGTGCGAGCCGCCAGCAGCACCGCTGCCGCCATGGCAAAGCCCAGCAAAGCGACGAGTGCGATCGCCAGCCATTGCAGCGACTGGATCGCGCCAAACACCGGCCTCAGCCAGCTCGACTGCGCATCAACGCGCGCGGCCGGTGCGACGTCGCGCAGCGATGCCCGGAGCGCCGCCAGACGAGCAGGGGTCACCGCCCCCGTCATCCGCGCGTCGATTAGCGCCGGCACCGGAATGGCCTCGCCATCGGCGGTTCCCGCGCCCAGCCAGGGTTCGATCAGCGCATCGACTTCGGCCTGCGGCACTTGCCGGACCGACACCACGCCCGGCGCGGCGCGCAGCCGGCCGATGCTCGCCGTAGCCTGGCGGGCGCGCGCCTCCGTCCCCGCCTCCACGATCTGCACGGTGATCCCGCGCGAAAGCTCCGCCTCGGTGGCAACTGCGGTTTTGCGCAGCGAAAGCCCGGCGGCGGCGGCGATCACCGTCAGCGCGACCATAATCGCGATCACCCAGGGCATCGGGCCAGCCAGACGCGGCAGCGGCACCAGCCGCGCTTCGCTGCTGCCGGACTGGAGCCGCCAGCCGCCCATCAGGCGAAATCCCGCTGGATTGGAACCGGATTGCGCGGCGGATACCGCAGCGCGCCGGTAGGATCGAGCAGGCGTCCCTTGTCGAGCCGCATGATCAGCGAATCCGGCACTTTCTGCAACAGATGCAGATCGTGCGTCGCCACCATTACCGTCGTGCCGAGCCGATTAAGCGCCGAGAACAAGCGCAGCAATTTCACCGCCATCTCGGGATCGACGTTACCGGTCGGCTCGTCGGCAAGCAGCACTGC
>JANONQ010000506.1:0-7321 GCA_031420935.1 Novosphingobium sp.
CCGGTGGCCGCTGCCGCTCGTACCACGACGCGGGGCTCGGTCTGACAATCGACAACGGCAACCATCTGGTGCTCTCCGGCAATCCCGCCGTCGCGGACTACCGTCGGACAATCGGCGCAAACGAGCCAATGGCCGGGCCGGACCACGCGGACTTCGCCTTCGCGGACCTCTCGTCCGGGAACCGCTGGACGGTCCGGATCAACGACGGACGTCTGCCGTGGTGGATAGCGTCGCCCAGCCGCCGCGTGCCAGGCACTAGCCTCAGCGATTATCTCCCACTCGCGCGGTTGCTGCACGGCGCAAACGCGCCAATCGGGGAGGTGATCTCGACCAGCGGACCGCTGTGGGAGCGCTTCCTCGCCCCCCTCCTGCTCGCCGCGCTCAACACCGCGCCCGAACAGGCATCGGCCGCGCTAGCCGGGCGGGTGCTGCGGGAAACGCTGGCGCGAGGAGGGCGGGCAATGCGTCCACGCATCGCGCAGCCGACGCTTGGCGCTGCCTTCATCGATCCGGCGCTGGCATGGCTGGCCAAGCGCGGCTGTCATCTTGCCACCGGCCGCCGGCTCCGCGCCCTACAATTTGCGGGCGACCGCGTCACCGCGCTTGAGTGGAGTGACGGCCCCGAACGGCTGGGCGTCGAGGACAGCGTAATCCTCGCCGTCCCCGCATGGACGGCAAGGGACCTGGTCCCCGGCCTCACCGTGCCGACCGAGCACCGCGCCATCGTCAACGGCCATTTCGCCTTCGCCGCCGGCGCTTCAGTCCCGCCGATGCTTGGCCTGCTAGGCGGCACCGCGGAGTGGATATTCACCCATCCCGACCGGATTTCCGTTACCGTCAGCGCCGCTGATCGGCTGGTCGACCGGGACCGCGAGGACCTCGCTCAAACCTTCTGGGCCGACATCCGCGCCGCGCTCGGCATCGCCGCGCCGCTGCCGGCCTGGCAGATCGTCAAGGAAAAGCGCGCCACCTTCGCCGCCACCCCGGAGCAAGACGCCATGCGCCCCGGCCAGCGCACCCGCTGGCGCAACCTCTTCCTCGCTGGTGACTGGGTGCAGAACGGCTTGCCTGCGACTATCGAGGGCGCGCTGCGCACCGGCGATAACGCCGCCCGCTTGGCTTTGGGCCGTCCGCTGGTTTATGAGGCGCCCCGATGCTGAGCGAGATCGAGGAAAAACCCCCCCGCGCCATGGCTTTTGGCGAAAGCGTCGATTCGGCCATCGCGCGTTCGTCCGAAGCCCTGTTCGCCCGCCAGCAGGGTGACGGCCACTGGGTTTTCGAGCTGGAAGCCGACGCTACCATTCCGGCGGAATACGTCCTGCTGCGCCACTATCTCGGCGAGCCGGTCGATGAGGAGCTGGAGGCGAAGATCGCCGCCTATCTGCGCCGCCGTCAATCACCCGAACACGATGGCTGGCCGCTCTATCACGATGGTTCGTTCGACATCAGCGCGACGATCAAGGCCTATTACGCGCTGAAAATGATTGGCGATGCACCCGATGCCCCGCACATGGCCCGCGCCCGCGCTGCGATCCTCGGGGCCGGCGGCGCTGAGGCGGGCAATGTTTTCACCCGCATCCAGCTCGCCCTGTTCGGCGCCGGCCCGTGGGACGATGTGCCGACGATCCCGCCTGAACTGATACTGGCACCGCGCTGGTTCCCCGTCCACCTGTCCAAGATCGCCTATTGGGCGCGCACCGTGGTGGTGCCGCTGCTGGTGCTGTGTGCCCTGAGGCCCCGCGCACGCAATCCTAAGGGCGTGCTGGTCGACGAGCTGTTCTGCGGCCGCAAAGCGAAGCTTGGCAGCCAAGCGGACCACATTGACCGCTGGTGGAAGCTGGGGTTCGATACGCTCGACGTGGTGCTTAAACAGGGCGACAGGCTCTGGCCAAACAGGCTGCGCCAGCGCGCGATTTCGCTCTGCGCCGAGTGGGTGACCGAGCGGCTGAACGGTGAGGACGGGCTGGGCGCGATCTATCCGGCAATGGCCAACAGCGTGATGATGTACGACGCGCTGGGCTATCCGCCAGACCACCCGACGCGCGCGATCGCGCGGAAATCCGTCGATAATTTGCTTATCGTGACCGGCGACGAAGCCTATTGCCAGCCCTGCGTCTCACCGGTCTGGGATACCGCGCTTGCCGCCCATGCCATGCTGGAAGTCGGCAGCGAAGCGGCGGTGGAACGCGCCCACCGCGCGCTCGACTGGCTGCGGCCCCGGCAAGTGCTCGATGTCGCAGGGGACTGGGCCAACCAGCGCCCCGATGTCCGGCCAGGCGGCTGGGCCTTCCAGTACAACAACGACTATTACCCTGACCTCGACGATACCGCAGTTGTTGTCATGACGATGGACCGGGCGGCGGGCCGGCGCGGCGGCGCGGACGATGAGGCCATAACCCGCGCCCGCGAATGGGTCGAAGGCTTGCAATGTCACGATGGCGGCTGGGGCGCGTTCGATGCGGATAACGACAAGGACTATCTCAACAATCTGCCGTTCGCCGATCACGGCGCGCTGCTCGATCCGCCGACGGCCGATGTCACTGCCCGCTGCGTCTCGATGCTGGCCCAGCTCGGCGAGCCGCTCGATTCGCCCCGGATGCGCGCGGCGCTCGCCTGGCTGGAAAAGGAACAGGCGCCGGAAGGCAGCTGGTTCGGCCGCTGGGGGGTCAATTACATCTATGGCACCTGGTCGGTACTTTGTGCGCTCTCGCGGGCCGGGATGGACGGCTCTCATGTGATGATGGCGCGGGCAGCGGCCTGGCTCGAGTCGGTCCAGAATGCCGATGGCGGCTGGGGCGAAAGCTGCGATTCCTATGCGCTCGACCGCAGGGGCCATAAGCCCGCACCCTCCAACGCCTCGCAGACCGCCTGGGCGGTGCTGGGGCTGATGGCGGCGGGCCGGGCGTCAGCACCAGCAGTGAAGCGCGGCATCGCCTGGCTGATCGCCCATCAGGCCGAGGATGGGCTGTGGGGTCAGGAGGCCTATACCGGCGGCGGTTTCCCCCGGGTGTTCTACCTGCGCTACCACGGCTATCCCTGCTATTTTCCGCTCTGGGCGCTGGCCCGCTACCGCAACCTCAAACAGGCCAATTCGGGCGAGTTCGTTTGGGGCATGTGAGGCCGGTTATCGTCGTCACCGGCACCCGGCGCGAAGGCGCGGTGCTGGACGGGGCTGGTATCAAGGTGATCGCCGGCGGCGGCGATGCGGAATTCCTGGCGCGGGAACTGGAGCGGGAAGTTAGGGGCGCGGCGGGCATCATCAGCTTCGGAATGTGCGGCGCGCTTGATCCGGCCTTGCGGATCGGCGATTGGGTGATTGGCACAATCATTGTCGGGAGGAGAGAAGAGGCCTGCGACTCTCGCTGGATCGCCTCCCTATCCTCCAGCCTGCCCGCAGCCCGCGCTGGCCCGATCTACGCCGATGGCCGCCTGATTGCCAACGCCGCAGACAAGGCGTCGCTGCATCGCGAGACCGGCGCTCTCGCCGCCGACATGGAAAGCCACATCGCAGCGCGTGCCGCAGCCGAGGCCGGTCTGCCGTTTGCGATCTTGCGCTGCGTCTCAGATGAGGCCGACGCGAATGTGCCGCTGGCGGTTGCCGTGGCGATGCGTCCGGGGGGAGGGTTGGCGATTGGCGCGGCGTTCGGCTCAATCATGAAACAACCGTCACAACTGCCCGACGTGATTCGCAGCATGGCGGTATTTCGCCGCGCTTATTCAGCACTCGCAATCGGGGTGAAGGCAGTTGGTCCGTGCCTCGGCTTCGATCGGCGCTGATCAGGCCGCCCGCGTCGCCCTGCGATAGGCTTCGGGATCCTGCACCCGAATACGCTCGACTTCCCGGTCGACCTGGCTGGCATGAACCTCCACCGCCGGGCGCTGCTTAGAAAGGTCGATATCCGGCGCCATCGGTCCTTCCGTCCGCACCCCGCCCAGTGCAACCCTGAGGAACTCCACCGGCCGCTTTATCGACTCGGCCGCAGCAGTGCCTTCGAAACCGCAATGGACCATGCAATCCGCGCATTTCTCGTATTTACCGACGCCGTAATCGTCCCAGTCGGTGTCTTCCATCAGCTCACGGAAGCTGGCGACATAGCCCTCGCCGACCAGATAGCATGGCTTCTGCCAGCCGAAGACAGTGCGCAGCGGCATCGACCAGGGGGTGCATTCATAGCTGCGGTTGCCCGCGAGGAAATCGAGAAACAGCGGCGAATTGGTGAATTTCCACGCCTTGCCGCCTTTACCAAGGCGAAACAGATCCCGGAACAGGGTCTTGGTCCGCTCGCGGTTAAGAAAATGCTGCTGATCGGGCGCGCGCTCATAGGCATAGCCGGGCGAGATCGTCGTCTCGACGCCCAGCGCGGCCATCTCGTCAAGGAAAATGGCCAGACGGGCCGGGTCCGCCCCATCGAATACGGTGCAGTTAATCTGGGTGCGAAAGCCCTTGCTGAGCGCCAACTTGATCGCCTCCATCGCCGTTTCATAGACCCCACCCTGGCAAACCGAAGCATCGTGCATCTGCCGGTCGCCGTCGAGATGGACCGACCAGGTGAAATAGGGCGAGGGCGTGTAGTCGCTGATTTTCTTTTTCAACAGCAAGGCGTTGGTGCAGAGGATGACGAATTTCTTGCGCGCGATGAAGCCCTTGACGATCTGCGGCATGTCACGGTGCAGCAATGGCTCGCCGCCCGCGATCGACACTGCCGGCGCGCCGCATTCCTCGATTGCCGCCATGCATTCGTCATAGGACAGCCGCCGGTTGAGGATGGCATCGGGATAATCGATTTTGCCGCAGCCCTTGCAGGCGAGATTGCAGCGCAGCAGCGGCTCCAGCATCAGCACCAGCGGATAGCGGCCGCCCTTGATCTGATTGCGGACGGCGTGGGCACCGATGCGCAGAACCTGTGCCAGGGGAAGGGTCATCGTGCCAATTGTCTTCCTGTTGCCACGCCGCCATTCGGGCAGCAGAAGCTTGCTGAGGCTTGGGCAGGCCCCCCTGCCAGTTTCATCGGGGCTTGCCTTGACGGAATTTTGGCAGAATTTCAATCGTCCAAAACGAGCAACACCCACTTTTGCGGGCTGGCGCCATACCCGCTCGGCGTTTGATCAGTAGATTGCACCGTTCATCCGCACTACAGACGAACAGTTCTAAACCAACCAGCCAATCTGGATGGAGCACGATGAAAAGTACCCTTCTAAGTCCGATAAGCCTTGCGCTTGCCCTGGTATCGCCCCCAGCGCTGGCGCAGGCCGCCGATCCCGCGACCGGTTCCGTGCAGATGCTTCAAAGCGGCATACTGGGCATCATGCGGGCCGGAAGCGGGGCGGGCCAAGCCGGCCGGGCGCGGATGATCGCGCCTGCAATCGACCGCGCTTTCGATATCCCCTTGATGACCCGGCTCGCCGTTGGCCCGGCCTGGACGGGGATCCCCGCCCGCGAGCAGGCGGAGCTGGTCGCAGCCTTCCGGTCGCTGACGATCGCGCAGCACGCCAAGAATTTTGACAGCTTCTCAGGCGAGCGCTTCACCATCGCGGGGACTGAGACCAGGGGCGCCGACAAGCTCGTGCGCACGTCGCTGGTCAGTCCCGGCGGTTCGTCCGAGGCGCTGCATTACCGGCTGCGGCAGAGTGGCGGCAGCTGGAAGATCATCGATGTATATTACCGCAACGCGATCAGCCAGTTGGCAACAAGGCGCTCCGATTTCGCCCGTGTGCTCAAGACCGGCGGTGCCCCGGCGCTGGTCACCCACCTCAACCGCCTGGCAGCCAAGCCGAGCTAAGTCTCAGCGCTTCGGCGCTGGCGGACCCTTGGCGCCGGTAAAATAGCGCAGGCTGAAGCGGATCGATGCGTCAGTCCCGGCATAGCTGAACACCGCATCGCGCCACTTCGGCGGGCTCAGCACGATCCGCGCATCGCGGGAAAAGCCGACGCCTTCCTTAGGTATGCCGAACATACCGCGTTCGATATCGCCATTGGTGTTCTCGTCGTGAAACGCCTGCGCGGCATAGTCACCGGGGGGTACATTGGGCACGATGACCCGAGTCGTCCCGGCCTGCGCCAGGGCTTCGCCGTGATAAATGCAGCCGTCCTTAAGAAAGCGGTTTTGCGGGCAGATATCGACTAGCACCCGGCCCCGCGCCGAGCGGACATTGCCGACATCGACAGTGATCGAACCAGCGGCTTGCGCCATGGCGAGGGCTATCAGGATGCTCATGATCGGTCGATTTTACCTTATACTGGGGCGGTACCCTCCTGCGAACGACAGGATATTAAAGGCAGCGATAGCCGGCTCCAGTAAAACTGGCGATGAACGGCCGCGCCTCAATCGCCCCCAACCAAGAAGGCCAAGCCCGCGGATTTCCCGTCGCTCCACCGCACTTCAGCCGGAATCAGGGTGCCATCCTCAAGTTCGACGACGAGCGAAGTGGCATCGGCAATGCCGGGAAGCGCATCCCCCATCAATCCGCCAGGCGATATGTTCTGGATGGCGAAGGGGTGGGGCGAACCGTCGATATGAAGGGCGATTACGCGTCCTTCGGTGGCGATCCGCTCTTCACGCCGCCGTTCCTTGCCTTTGGCTGACCGTTTGCCGCCCTCGATGACATGCAGCGCAATTGCCTTCCTGCCTATCGGATCGAAACCAGCCTGATTGGCTTCGTTCATCGGCAAGGCGGTCCCGCAAATACCGCATTCAGCCGAGACCCGGCCGACATACCATTGCGATTGACCGCAGCCAGGACAGCGGTTCACCTCGCCGCGCCAGAACAAAACCTGATAGCCGCGGGCCGACAGGTCCAGCTGAAAGGTTTTTTTCTTAGCTTGGGTGGCTATGGCTTTCATCGGACGAATCGCTTTCAGTTGCTGTTTTGAGGCGAGATTTTCGTTGGCGCATGGTTCTAGCAAGCAAGCGGATGCCATTTTTTCGCACCATGCACTCGCGATGGTTACGATCCGATTGATTGCCAATCTTTTAACAGGGCGCGAGCTTTGGCGCTCGCCTGCCCCCCGCGCCAAATGGACGTGAGCCGGCGAAGCGGCAGCATCAACGCAAATTGGCGGACAGGGTGTCCCCCAAACTGCTATCCGATGGAGTTCAATAATATCCAATTTATCGCTCTATTACGCCAGTTCCAAAAATTGCCAATCCGCATCCGTCCCATGCCGTCCTATTGCGTTCCCATAAAACCGCGCTATTATCGGGGAACGGTTATGGGAACGGAAGGGTTTGGCGGATGCCTCGCAAGCTGAATAATGCGCTCACCCCCTTGACGGTGAAGAATGCTAAGCCCGGACGCCATGCGGACGGCGGGGGGCTGCACT
>JANONQ010000507.1:0-6666 GCA_031420935.1 Novosphingobium sp.
CATCAAGAAAGAGGATTTGCCCGCGGTCTGGGCGGATCTGAACGCCGCCGGCATGGTCTCGGGCCACGCCTACGGCAAATCGCTGCGCACGGTGAAAACCTGTGTCGGCAGCGAATGGTGCCGCTTCGGCACCCAGGATTCCACTGGCCTCGGCGTGCAGATTGAGCAGATGACCTGGGGCAGCTGGATGCCGCACAAGTTCAAGATCGCGGTATCGGGCTGCCCAAGGAATTGCGCCGAGGCGACGATCAAGGATTTCGGGATCATCTGCGTCGACAGCGGCTACGAACTGCATGTCGGCGGCAATGGCGGGATCAAGGTGCGGGTGACCGATTTACTGTGCAAGGTGGCAACCGAGCAGGAGGCGATGGAGCACTGCGCCGCCTTCATCCAGCTTTACCGCGAGCAGGCGCATTATCTTGAGCGCACCGCGCCGTGGATCGAACGGGTCGGACTCGATCATGTCAAAGCGGGGCTGTTCGGCGATGCGCAAGCGGTGCAGCAACTCGCCGCGCGGTTCCGCTATTCGCAGCAGTTCATGCAGGATGATCCTTGGGCGAAGCGCGCTGCCGGAGCCGATGCCGACCTCCACCAGCACCTCGCCGAAGTGCGGCCAATGGAGTTTGTTTGATGATCGGAGACTGGCTCGATATCGGCCCGGCCGACCAGATCGCCCCCGGTACGGCCCGGACCCTGCCGGTGCGGGGGGGGCAGGAGATTGCCATCTTCCACACCCTCGACCACAGCTTCTACGCGCTGGTCAACCGCTGCCCGCACAAACAGGGTCCGCTCAGCCAGGGCATCGTCCACGGCAATGTCGTCACCTGCCCGCTGCACAACTGGAACATCTCGCTCAAGACCGGCGAGGCGCTCGGCGACGGCGCTGACGAACAGGGGGCATGCGTGCCAACCATTCCGCTGCGGCTCGACGCCGGCCGGCTATACCTGCTGCGCGCGGCGGTGGTCGCTCCGGTCTGGGCGGCAAAGGCGGCGTAATGCGCCGCGTTCGTACCACCTGCCCCTATTGCGGCGTCGGCTGCGGCATTAGTGCGACCGTCACCGGCGCGCGGGCGGTGCGGATCGAGGGTGACAAGGAGCACCCGGCCAACTTCGGCAAGCTGTGTTCCAAGGGCACCCATCTCGGCGAAACCGTCGGGCTGGAAGGCCGCCTGCTGCACCCGATGATCGGTGCGCGGCAGGCCAGCTGGGATGAGTCGCTGGACCTCGTCGCCGCCCGGATGCGCAGCTGCATCGCCGAGCACGGGCCGGACAGCATCGGCTTCTACGTCTCCGGGCAACTCCTCACCGAGGATTATTACGCCGCCAACAAGCTGATGAAAGGCTTTATCGGCTCCGGCAATATCGACACCAATTCGCGCCTCTGCATGGCCAGCGCCGTGGCTGCGCACAACCGCGCGTTCGGCGAGGATATCGTGCCGTGCAGCTACGACGACCTTGACGCCGCGGACCTCATCCTGCTGGTCGGTTCCAACACCGCCTGGTGCCACCCGGTAATCTGGCAGCGCATCGAAAAAGCCCGCGAGCGGCGGGGCACCAAACTGGTGGTGATCGATCCGCGCCGCACCGAGACGGCGGAACAGGCGGATTTGCATGTGCAGGTCGCCCCCGACGGCGACATTGCGCTGTTCAATGCATTGCTGGCGGAGATGCAGGACCGCGGGCTGGTGGATGACAGCAATCTCGAAGTGCCCGACGGGTTCTGGGACTCCTTGTCCCCCTCCCGCTTGCGGGAGGGGCTAGGGGAGGGCCTGTTATCAGACGTCCACCAACAGACCCACCCCCGACCCCTCCCGCAAGCGGGAGGGGAGATTGGCGGCATTTCCCCCGCCACTTTCGCCCAACTCGCCAATTTGGTCGCCGCCCATCCGCGCATGATCACCCTGTTCAGCCAGGGCGCCAACCAGTCGGTCTGCGGCACCGACAAGGGCAATGCGATCATCAACCTCCACCTCGCCACTGGCCGGATCAACCGGGTCGGAGCCGGCCCGTTCAGCATCACCGGCCAGCCCAACGCCATGGGCGGGCGCGAGGTCGGCGGGTTGGCCAACATGCTCGCCTGCCACCTCGGCTTTTCCGATGCCGAACGCGCCGATGTCGCCGCTTTCTGGAACACCGACGCGCTGTGCACTGGCCCGGGCCTCAAAGCCGTCGATATGTTCCGGGGGGTGGCAGACGGGCGGATCAAGTTCCTCTGGGTGATGGCGACCAACCCCGCGGTCTCGATGCCCGATGCGGGCTTCGTGCGCGAGGCACTGGCCCGCTGCCCGACCGTCGTCGTCTCCGACGTCATTGCCGATACCGATACCGCGCGCCTCGCCCACATTCGCCTGCCTGCGCTCGCCTGGGGCGAGAAGGATGGCACGGTGACCAATTCGGAACGCCGCGTCAGCCGCCAGCGCGCTTTCTTGCCCCCGCCTGGCGAGGCCCGTGCCGATTGGCGGATCGTCTGCGACGTCGCTGCCCGGATGGGTTGGGGCGAGGAATTCGCCTTCTCCTCCGCCGCCGCGGTGTTCCGCGAATATGCGGCGATGACCGCGCTTGCCGCGCGGCATGGCAAACTGCTCGACCTGACTGACAAGGCGAATCTCAGCAACTGGGACTACGGCGCGATGAAGCCTTTCCAATGGGGCGGCGAGCACCCGCTGGCGGCGCGCTTCCCCACCCCGTCCGGCAAGGCGCGGCTGATTTCAGTGACGCCGCCTGAAGTCCGCACCGACGCGCGCTTTCCCCTGCGGCTCAACACCGCGCGCTACCGCGACCAGTGGCACACGATGACCCGCACCGGCCTGTCGCCGACGCTCTCGCAGCACCGGCGCGAGCCGTGCCTCGAAGTTCACCCCGCCGATGCGCTGGCTTATGGCCTGAACGGCGCCGGTCTGGCGCGGGTTACATCTGCCCAGGGCAGCGCCATCTTCCGTGTCGAGGTCAGCGACGGCCAGCGGCGCGGCGAGGTCTGCGTGCCGATGCACTGGACCGATCAGCTGGCCGGCGAGGGTCGCAGTAACCGCCTGCCCGGGCAGGACACCGATCCGGTCTCCGGTCAGCCCGCCTTCAAGAACACGCCGGCTGGAATCGAGCCGGTGCAGCCCGAATGGTCCGCCTTCCTCGCCGCGCGCGAGCCGATCACACCTGTAGGGTTGCTTTATTGGACGCGCTCGCGAGTTGTCGGCGGTTGGCTCTTTGAGCTGGCAGGTAACGGCGCCGTCGATGTCGACGCGCTGCTGCCCCGGGGCGAGCGGCTGGAAGTCGCCGACATTTCGCGCGGTATGCGGCGCATTGCCGTGCGCGGGGCCGGCGGCACACTCGACGCCGCGCTCTATGTCACCCGTTCGGGCGAACTCCCGCCGCGCGACTGGGCCGCCGCCCAGCTCGGGCTTGGCGAGGCCGCAGCCGCCGAACTGCTCGCCGGCCGGCCCAGCACGCCCGCGCCCGATCGCGGGGCGATAGTTTGCGTCTGCCACGGCATCGGCGAACACGCCATCACCACTGCTGCGCAGGCCGGCGCGGCGACGGTTGCGGCAATCGGTACGGCAACCTGCGCCGGCACCAATTGCGGCAGCTGCCGCCCGGCGATCGCGCGGCTGCTCGAAGCCGCCCTCACCCTCGACAAGGAGGCAGCGGAATGAACGACTTCGAGGCAGCTACTGTCTGGCTGGTCGGCGACCAATCCCGCATCGCGGCTGGAATGCGCAATCACGCCATGATAGGCCAGCGCTAAGCGGACGAATTGCAGCGCATTCGTCGGCTGCGGCTTGAGCAGGTCGATCCCTCATCAGCCGTGCCTGCTCGATGCCGCCGCCTTCGCACGAGAGTTCGCCCCATGATCGATATCGACGCCATCATGCGCATCGCCCCGGTAATCCCGGTGCTGGCGATCGCGAACGCGGCCCACGCGATCCCGATTGCCGAAGCGCTTGTCGCCGGCGGCCTGCCAGTGCTCGAAGTAACCCTGCGCACCGCCGCCGCGCTCGATGTAATTCGGGCGATGAAGCAGGTTCCTGGCGCCATTGTCGGGGCGGGGACAGTGCTGGGTCCGGCAGACCTTGAGGCGGCGCTGGCAGCCGGGGCGGAGTTCATCGTCTCGCCGGGTCTCACCGAAACGCTCGGCCGCGCGGCAGTTTCGTCGGGCGTGCCGTTCCTGCCCGGCACTGCCAATGCCGCCGACATCATGCTCGGCCTCGACCTCGGCCTAACCCGCTTCAAGTTCTTTCCCGCCGAAGCATCTGGCGGCATCGCCGCCTTGAAAGCCCTCGCCGCGCCGTTCGGCATGGCGCGCTTTTGCCCGACCGGCGGGATCACCCAGGCAAGTGCCCCGGCATGGCTTGAACTCGAAGCGGTCCTCTGTGTCGGCGGCAGCTGGCTGGTCGGCAAGGGCGGGCCCGATCCCGCCGCGATCCGGTGCGCCGCCGCAGCCGCCGCAGCCCTCACCCGGTAGCGATGGCGCAGTACGGCCTCATCGAAGCGGGCGGGACCAAATTCGTCCTGGGCATTGCCGACAAGTCCGGCGCGCTGTCCGCGACCCACCGCCTTGCGACCACCACCCCCGGTGAAACGTTGGCGGCGGCGATCGGCTGGTTCCGCGCGCAACACCTGGCCCCGGACGCCATCGGCATCGCCTCGTTCGGCCCGCTCCAACTCGACCGGGCCAAGCCCAATTGGGGCCGCATCGCCGCCACCACCAAGCCCCACTGGTCGCACAGCGATATCGCCGACCCCTTCGCCCGCGCCTTCGCCTGTCCGGTGGGGTTAGAGACCGATGTCAACGGCGCGGCGCTGGCCGAGGCGCGTTGGGGCGCGGGGCGCGGGCATGCAACGCTGCTTTACCTGACGGTAGGCACGGGGATTGGCGGCGGCTTCGTCAGCGGTGCCGGCTTGCTGCGCGGTCTGTCCCACCCCGAGATGGGCCATATCCGCATGCCGCGCCATCCCGCCGATACCGGCTATGCAGGCGCTTGCCCATTCCACGGCGACTGCCTGGAAGGCCTCGCCAGCGGTCCGGCGATCCAGGCGCGTTGGGGGGCGTCGCTCACCGAACTCGGCGCGGATCATCCCGGCCATGCCATCATCGCCTGGTATCTCGGACAGGCGGTTTCGACCTTCCGGGCGGTGCTGCAGCCCGCACGGATCGTGCTCGGCGGCGGGGTGATGGACACGCCGGGATTGCTCAGCCGGGTCCGGGATCAGGCCGCCGAGGCGGGGGCAGGCTATTTCACCGGCGACCCGTCAAAGCTGGTGGTCGCCCCCGGCCTTGGCGCGAATTCGGGACTGATGGGCGCGTTGGCGGTAGCTCTGGCCGCAGGATAAAGTATTCAGGCAAGTAGACGCGCGCATCGCCGCGCAGCTTCATTTGGCCGTCAGCCCGCCATCGACAACGAACTCCGCGCCAGTGACATATTGCGATTCGTCCGACGCCAGAAAAAGATTCATGGCGGCGATGTCGATGGCCTTACCGAGAAAATTCATCGGGACATTGGCCTCCATCGCCGTGACCATTTCCGGTGCGACATCGCGGGCGAAGGCGATCATGTCGGTGTCCAGATGGCCGGGATGCACCGAATTGATCCGAATGCCCTCTGCCGCCACGTCCAGCGCCGCCGCCTTGGTCAGCAGGCGCACGCCGCCCTTGCTTGCCCCATAAGCGGCGAGGTTTGAAAATCCAACAATTCCGGCGACCGAAGAGATATTGATGATCGAACCGCCGCCGCCCTGCTCGCGCATCTGCCTGATGGCCATCTGGCAGCCCAAAAATACGCTGGTCAGGTTGACGGCGATATGAAGGTTCCATTCGTCGAGCGTCGCGTCCGCGATACCGCCGGGCTGGACGATCCCGGCATTATTGACAAGCACGTCGATCCGTCCGAACTCGGCGAGCGCAAGGTCGCGGACCTGATCCCACCCCGATTGCTGGGTGACGTCGTGGGCACAGGCGATTGCCGCTAGTCCCTCTGCTTTTAATTCCGCAGCGCGGGCGCTCACGTCCCCGGCCTTTACGTCAGTCAGAACGACCTTTGCACCCTCCGCCGCGAAAAGGCGGGCGGTGGCGAAGCCGAATCCCTTGATCGATGCCGCACCGGTGACAATCGCAACCTTGCCGTTCAACCTACCCATTTCGAACCATCCTCTCATCCAGCCGGAACATCACCGGGGTGGTATCGTTGGCAAACGGCGCCCGCCATTGGTCTCGCCTCGTCAGGCCGCCGTGTCGGGCAGCTTGGGGTTGTTGTCGCGGAAGTGATCGGTCGCCGCTTTTTCGGCTTGTATCCAGATCTGCCGCGCAATCGGGTTGCGCGCCTCTTCCATGATATGGCCGACCAGACCGACCGCGCGCGCCATGACACCTATGCCGCGGCAAACACGCCAATCGAAACCCATCTCGCAGCACAACGCGCCCAGGATGCCGGTGGCGTTGACCGGCAGCGACTTGCCCTTGCCGCGTTCGGCGGTCGCCGCGACTTCCTGGATCAGCGCGACGTAGGGTCCGGCGAACCCCGTCTCTTCGGCCAACTGGATCAGCCGCGGCGTGCGCGGATCGATCGGCTTGTGGAACGGGTGGCCGATGCCGGGCAGGATCGTGCGCTGCTCGGTGAAGCTGGCGACAATGGTGTTGGCCAGTGCAGCCAGATCGGCTGCGGGATCGGGCGTGGG
>JANONQ010000508.1:0-4616 GCA_031420935.1 Novosphingobium sp.
CTTGGAGACGAGATCGGACGGCTCGCCGGTGCGGACTGACTGGGCGAACAGCCGCGCGCCTTCCTTGGCACCTTGAATAAGCCCGAACGCACGAGCCCCAATCTCGGAGCCGAGCACCCGGTCAAGCTGTTGGCTGGCGAACGCCTGGCGCGCCTTGCCCACCATCGCCGCCGCCGCATGTTCCGGAATCTGCGCCATCGCCGTGAGCGTGTTCGAGGTGATGTTCACCGCATGGGTTTGCGGACCCGAGAGAAGCGAGTTGATCCACAGTTCGACCATTTTGTCCTGAAAGCGCGGCTTGGCCAGCTTCCCGGCCATCGCGTTGAACTTGCCGGGCGCATCTTCGATGGCGTCGAGCAGAATGTCCGCAGCTTGCTGCACGCGTTTGCGGCCTCCCCCACTGCCGATCATGGCGGTGAGCACGTCGCTCTTCACCGCCGGCTATTGGCCAGCATCCTGAATTGCGCCAGCGCACGCCCGGCCTCGGCCGTGGCTCCGCTAACCTGTTCCTGAATGGCGGCATGGCGCATCCACGCTTGGCGAAAGTCGGCCAGCACATCGTCGCCAGGCTCGTCGATCGCGCGCACCCGCTTTGCCATATTGACCAGCTCATTGCCAGACTTGGCGAGGATCTGGCGCGCCGCCAGGGCTTCTTCGGCGTTGAGCGCCTGGCCCTTGCGGCGGGACAGCAGCGCCTCGGGCGTCATGCCCAGTTCGCCCGCCAGCCGCTCGGTCTCGGCCTGCGACACCCGGCCGCGCGTGGCGGCATCGAAGCCAACCCGGCGATTGGTGAAGTCGAGCGCGCGGGCAATGTCCTGCGGGGTTTCCAGCTTACCGAGATTGATGTTGCCGGCAAAGTCGGGACCGCCAGAAGGCCAGTCCTGATAGGCTTGCACCGGCGCAAACGGCGCTGCGTCGTCGCCCGGATAAGACTTGTCGCGATAGAGCGGCTGGCCGGTCTCGAACCGCTCCTGTTCGAGTGCATAGCGCTCTTGCTGCACGCTACCGAAGCGCTCAATTTCGGGATAATCCTCGGGCAGGAAATTGCGTTGGCGACCTTCGTGCGTGCTGCGCAACGCGTCAAGAAACTC
The DNA here is from genome assembly GCA_031420935.1 of Novosphingobium sp. Classification (GTDB taxonomy): domain Bacteria; phylum Pseudomonadota; class Alphaproteobacteria; order Sphingomonadales; family Sphingomonadaceae; genus Novosphingobium. The sequence continues at coordinate 1,092 of JANONQ010000508.1, forward strand.
ATTCACGCTGGGCCGGTCGGCATAATCGGGGAAATAACCCGCTTCCCACGCCCGCATCGCGGCGTCGTCGAGGTTCATTCCGTCGAGATCGTTGACCAGCGGGCCAAAACGGGTTTCCTGACCGACAAAGTCGAGCTTGTCCGGACGCCTCGCATTGGTCAGGCCCATGTGCGAGAGGTCGCCGCCCTGATCCTTGAGCCCGCCATTCAGCCGCAGCCAGCCCACCATATCAATCGGGCCGACTTTGGGCACTTCCGCCCCATTCCACGCCCGCACCGTGCGGCGGGTTAGCTCCCCGCGTTCATGCGGCGTGCTGGCTGGGACAATCCGGCCAGCATCCTTAGCCGCAGCCTCTTCGACACTGCCAACCATGTTCGACGGGATCGGCAGCACATCGCCCGGCGCAACCGTCTCCGCCGCCGCGCGCATTTGGCCTTCCGTCATGGGTTGGTCGAGCGGCTGCGGACGCTGCGGAAACAGGTAATCGCGCTGCCGGGGCAAGTCCTTCGTGGCCACCAAGCCGCTGTCAGCCGCCATGGGCTGTGCCGCAGGGGGATCGACGGCAAAGCCCTCTGGCGGGGCAGGAACGCCCTCAGGGAGTCCCGCAGCGACCTCAGAAGCGCCCCCAGGCGCTTCCCCCGTCATCCGCCGCCATGCCCGGCCGGCATAGGGTGCAGCGGCTTGCAGAGCCCTGGTGCCAAGCACCGTGGTTGCAACGCCCACCCCCGCGCCGAGGGTACCGGTGCTCAGTCGCTGCGGCAGATCGCCGTCCTGCCCAAAGCCGGCGGCAAAGCCGTAGCCCCCGCCCCATTTGGCCAGGCCCGCCGCCGAGCGGACGCTGCCAATCGGCATGATGACACTGCCCGCCAGTTCCCCGGTCAGGGTCGCATAGGGATGCTCTGCATGGTCGAAGCCGGTGATCGCCTCATTCTGCTGGTCGTTGTTGAACCAGATGTCGGCCAGGCGGCGGTCGCTGTTCCAGATGTTTTCCCGCCCCGATGTGCCGCCGAGCGTATCGGCGGCCGCACCTACTTCTTCGAGCATGTTGGGCAGTACGCCGTTGCCGATACCGCGCAGGACCGCCCCGGTCTTGCCGTCGCCCTGATCGGTCAGCGGACGGGGCGCTTGCTGGTACCCGACGCCGACGAGCTGTCCAGACTTGCGCGATTGCGCGCGGACGCGCTCGACCTCGCCGTCCGCCACCCGGAAGCCCTGCTGGCGGGCGAAGGCCTGCACCGCCTTGGCCGGCACATTGGGATCATTCACCAGCGCCAGATACTGCTGCTCGGCCTCGGGCCGCATGCCCGCAAACGGCGTCGGCGTGTCCCAGAACTGCGCCACCGTCTCGCGGTCGGGCGTCGGCATCGGTGCCTTGCGATACTCGGCTGGAGATTGATGAAAGGTATCGTGGACCCCGAGCCGGTTCTGCCGGGCCAGCCGTTCGGCCTGCATGTAATCGAACCGGCGCTGCGGATCGCTGGCGAGGTAGTCTGGCGCGGCCAAGGCGTTGCCGGATCGCAATTGCGTCTGGCCTAGATCCATGCCGTTGTCGCTGACCGGGGCGACCGGGCGGCCGTAGGACATGCCCTGCAGCGTGCCCGGCGTGGAACTGGCGGTGGCGATGGTATCGAGCGCGGTGCGGGCGTGCTGCCCAATGGCAATCTCTATCCCATCCCGCGCCCAGCCAGGCTGACGCAGTTCGGGGGCATCGACGCCGTAAAGGCGCAGGTTTGGGCCATCGGCCATGCGCAGCGTGTCGCCGTCCACCGCCTCACCGGTCGGTTGATCCAGTTCATAGCCGTCAGGCGGCGGCTGGGGCGCTGGGGCGGTGCTATCCCGTCGAGCAAGAAGCCAGGCGGCGGCGGCGGAACCCGGCTCACTGGCTAGGCACCCAGGCCTTGCCGTCCCATTCAACCTTCTGACCGTTGGCACTGGTTGCCGTGGGGCGAGCGGGGCCTGTTCTCCGGGTCTGCGGAAGCGGATTTACGGCCCGGTAGGTCGGCGCACCGCGCGTTGACAGCCTGTTGCCCTGGCGCTGACTTTCCAGTTTGGCCCGGTTACCCTGGCGCAGCCCTTCAAGCCGGACCCGGTTGCCCGTGCGGTAATCGTCAAGCTGCTGGTCATAATCCAGCGCCGAGGGTCCATTGCTTCGAAGAACAAAGTCCTCGGCTGCTACGGAATATTCGGGCGATCCCGGCTTGAAGCCTCGCGCCGTTGCATAACGTTCAAACTCGCCGGGCTGCTGATAGACGGAACGGTATTCTCCGCCCTCGCCCATCGTTACGATGCTGTTACCTACCCTTTGCGGCTCGCGTCGTTTGGCTTGCCGCTCGGCTTGATCACCAGCCTGCTGCATCTGCAATTTCTGCTGCTGGAGCATGACAGCCTGCCAATACTTTCGGCCTTGTTCCTGTGCGTTGGCATAGCCCGGCTGCGCCCCGTAGTGTGTTGCCACCCCGTCCAATGCGCCGCCGGCCATCATCCGCAGGATATCGCCAAAGCCGCCGCCCTTTTGCTCCGGTTCAAGCTGCTGATCCAATATCTGCTGCGGCATGATCGGGGCCAGCAATTCCGGCGTTGCCGCCGCAGGCGCGATAGCCTCATCCTCTAATAGCCGGTTATTACCGCCAAAAAACATGCCCGTATTTGCCATCACACTACCTCTGCTGTTTTCATCATCCGACCGCGATAGGCCTGCGCCAGCGCCATGATCTCAGGCGTGGCTTGTTCGGCATCGCTGGCAAGCTGGATTTCCGCTGCCTCCACGCCGGCATCGGCGAGCATCGCAACGCGGGCCATGGCCTCGCCGCGCAATTCGGACGCGCCGCCATCATCGCAAAGCCACGCGGTAATCATCAGCATTCCGACAACCCGCTCGTCGTCGCTGACATCGCCGTGGGCAGCGGCCAGCCGCGCGAATATCAGCCCCTCAGACAGGGTCGTAACAGGATCGGGATCGCCGCCATTCAGCACCATCTCGATAGCCGAATCGGCCAGAGCGCGCTGCGCCTCCAGGCAACCGGTTGCCGCCGCCGCGAGATAGTGAAACGGATCGAAGGTCGCGGCGGTCATGACCGGCCCATCTTCTGGCGTACCGCGTCGCGGATGATGGCCGACAGGGTGACGTTGTCACGGCGGGCCTTGTCCCACAACGCCGCGACCAGCGCCTGTTCCGCCCGGAAATTGACCACCTGCTTCTGCATCGATCCAACCCGAATAATCGGACAAGGCGATTGTCTTACGATATATGAATGGTTTTAGCAATAAGTCGTGCGGCTTGATCCCCCGCTATTCCGCCACTGTTCTTGAGGCGTTCTTGCCCGAATCAAATGGGCGGGTCAGGCTGACGGCATGTCCTCCAAGCGCCTCGACACAATCAGCGACTATGCCCGGCACGGATACCTAAATGTGTCCCTCACATGCCCTTGGTCGCACCGCCGTCGAGATCGATGATCGAACCTTGCAGCAAGGCGCCCGCCGGCGACATGATGTAGGCGACACGCCGGCCCTTGCGTCGGCAAGGAC
>JANONQ010000509.1:0-2097 GCA_031420935.1 Novosphingobium sp.
GCTCCCCGCGCTGACGCTCAGCCGCCCCAACCTCGACGAAGCGCGCGCGCAGTACTTGCGCGAAGGCGTGTTCATCACCCGCGAGGCGCAGGACAAACTCAACCGCAACACCACGCTTTTGGCGGAACAGCAGGCGATGAAAGCCGCCGCCAACCCGGTGCTGATGGGGATAGCGAGGGGTGCGGCGAAAGACGCGATCCGCCAGAATTTGGCGATCCCGTTGCAGGTGGCGGGGTATGGGGAGGTAAAGGTGCGGGTGCGGTTCGATGGGGAGGCGGTGCCGGTGGGGTAGGGGATTCGCTATGTCTCTACAGGCGGATTTTCGCGTAAATTCAGAATCTGACATTTGGCTGGCCGCTTCGCACCCGATCTTAAACTCAGGCGGTTGTTGCTCAAGTTCTCGCAGGCGGGCATTCGTAGCGCTCTAGGTCCGCGTTCGGCCCTTCCTCAGTAAGTGATTGCTTCGCGAGTGCCTTCGGATGATGCTAGGAGCGTTAATCGGGTTGCCTAATCCGGTCCGAGCGGAAGGATACACCATGACCGAGGCAATCAACGAAACCGTCCTCAACGACCTGATCGGCAAAGTGATCGGGGATGTCGCGGGCGCGCTGAGCCTCTTCATGGCATACCTCGGCGACCAGGCCGGAGTGTTTAGCGCGCTCGACGGCGCCAAGCGGCTGACGGTCGATGATCTCGCCGCAAAGACCGGCCTCAACTCGAAGTATCTCCACGAATGGCTCGGATCGGTCTGCGCGGCGGGCTATGTCCAGCATCATGCCGAGGACGAAACCTTCTCAATCACGCCCGAGCAGGCGCTGGTTTTTACGCGCGAAGGTCAGCCGGCTTGCATGCAGGGCTTTTTCCAGCTCATCGTCTCGCAGTTCGCTGGGCATGAGAAGGCAACCGAGACGTTCAAGACTGGCAAGGGGCGTCCGTGGGGAGATCATCCCCAATGCCTGTTCTGTGGAACCGATCGATTCTTCCGCCCGGGCTACCAGGCGAATCTGATCGACAACTGGATTCCCGCGCTTGCAGGGGTCGAAGCCAAGCTCAAGGTCGGCGCGAAAGTCGCCGACATAGGCTGCGGGCACGGCTCCTCGACCGTGCTGATGGCGCAGGCGTATCCGAATTCGACAATCCACGGCATCGATTTCCACGCTCCTTCGATCGATGAAGCGAAAAAGAAAGCTGCGGCCGCGGGTGTGACTAACGTCGAATTCCAGGTGGCCAAGGCTCAGGATTTCGCTGGAGACGGCTTCGATTTTGCCTGCATGTTCGATGCCTTGCACGACATGGGTGATCCCGTCGGCGCCGCCCGCCATATTCGGGACACGCTGGCACCCAGCGGGACGTTCATGCTGGTCGAGCCATTGGCGGGGGACTCGATGGCCGAAAATATGCACCCGCTCGGGCAGATCTTTTACGCAGCGTCGTGCACGATCTGCACGCCCAACTCCCTATCGCAAGAAGTTGGACTCGGCCTCGGCGCCCAGGCAGGCGAGAAACGGCTGTCTGAAGTCTGCCGGGAGGCGGGATTCGCCCAAGTCCGTCGCGCCGCAGAGACACCGACCAACATGGTGCTGGAGGTAACCGGCTAAAGTCCGAGCCGAAGTTCAGCCGCACTGCCGACTCGCCTGCAGAATAGGACAGGAAATCCGGAGACAGAATACCTATTGCCCGCCTCTGGCGGGCATTGCCGCTCGACTGCCGCGCGCCTATCTCCCCGTTGCGGCTCCCTGATTGCGCCGCCACATCGAGGACGCCATGACCGCCCAGCCCCGCGAAACCCTCACCGGTCTCGACCTCCGCGCCGAGATCGACCGACTGCGCACCGAGCGTAACGCGGTGATCCTGGCGCACTACTATCAGCGCCCCGAAATCCAGGACCTTGCCGATTTCGTCGGCGACAGCCTCGAACTCAGCCGCAAGGCGGCGGCGACCGATGCCGCGGTGATTGCGTTCTGCGGGGTCAAGTTCATGGCCGATACCGCCAAGATCCTCAGCCCGCAGAAGATCGTCGTGCTGCCCGATATGGACGCCGGGTGCAGCCTTGAGGATTCATGCCCGCCCGACAAGTTCAAGGCGTTCCGCGAGGCG
>JANONQ010000510.1:0-3933 GCA_031420935.1 Novosphingobium sp.
ATCGAGCTGGAGGATCTGGTCCAGTCCGGCCTGGTCGCACTTACCGAATGTGCCCAGAAACACACCGGGCCGACCGAGGACGGCTTTGCCGCCTATGCCAAGATGCGCGTGCGCGGGGCGATGGTCGATCTCATTCGCCGCACCGTGCCGCTGTCACGAGGGGGCACAGAGCGCCGACGCAATCTGAGCGCGAAGGAGACCGAACTGCGCGGGGCGCTGGGCCGCGATCCGACCGACGGCGAGCTGGCCCGGGCCCTCGGCCTCGATGCCGGCGAACTGGCGGCGCTGCGCTCATCGAGCCAGGCGCTGCGCTTCGACTCGCTCGACGAAGCCTATTCCGACAGCGATCTCGCTTTCGCCGACGAGCGGCCCGACAGTCTGACCTTGCTCAGCGACGAGGAAACCCGGCAAAGCGTCATCGCCGCCATTGCGGCGTTACCGGAACGACTGCAACTGATCGTCCAGCTCTATTTCGCCGAGGAAATGAACCTGTCCGAAATCGCCGAGGTTCTGTCGGTCAGCATCCCGCGCGTGCACCAGCTCAAGGCGCAGGCGCTGGGAGCCTTGCGCAAGACGCTGGAAGGGGTGGCGGAGATTTTGTGACTGCAAGAGCGTCTTGCAGATGATCTGCACCGCTTGATCCTCCCCGGAACGGGGAGGTGCCCCAACGGGGCGGAGGGGTCCCACCTGTCCTGCGAGCGTGGCGTAGCCGGAGTGGTGGGACCCCTCCGGCAGTCCTGCGGACCGCCACCTCCCCGTTCCGGGGAGGATTTAGCCCCCGCCAGCCAGCCCGGCCAACATCCCCGGCGTCAGCACCTGCGGCAATTGCTCGCCGGCGCCGCCGCCTGCCGGATACCACACATATAGTGGCACGCCCGCAGCGCCTTGTGCCGTAAGAAAGCGCGTAATCGCCGGATCGCGCCGGGTCCAGTCGCCGCGCAGCACGACGACGCCGGCGCGGACGAAGGCGGCGCGGGTCGCCTCGCGCTCGATCGCCACTTGTTCGTTGACCTTGCAGGTCAGGCACCAGTCGGCGGTGAACCAGGCGAACACCGGCCTTCCCGAGGCGCGGGCGCGGGCGAGGGCCTCTTCGCTGAACGGCTCGGCGGCGATCAGGCCGCTCGCGGAAGCGCCGGGCTGCTGGATGGTGCGGGGCAGGCCAAGCCAGGCGGTCAGCGCCAGCGCGGCGAGGCCCGCCAGCAGCAGCGGCGTTGCCTGCCTGCCCGAACGCTGCCGCTGGCCGATGTACGCCAGCAACGCGACCAGCCCGGCGGCGATCATGCTTGCGGCTAAGGCAAAGCTCCAGCCGCCCAGCCGGCTCGCCAGCCAGATCAGCGCCAGCGCGGTCAGGCCGAGCGGCAACGCCATCCAGCGGCGGAATGTCGCCATCCAGGCTCCGGGGCGCGGCAGGCGGCGGCGCAGCGCCGGGACGAAGGCGAGGCCCAGGAACGGCAGCGCGATGCCCAGGCCGAGCGCGGCGAACAGCGCCAGCGCCGCCGCCACCGGCAGCAGCAGCGCCGCGCCCATCGCCGCGGCCATGAACGGGCCGGTGCAGGGGGTCGCCACGAACGCGGCCAGCAGCCCGGTGGCGAAGGCGTTCTGCGGCGCGCCCTCGCGGGCGAAGCCGGGCACGGCGAATTCGAAAACCCCGAGGAAATTGGCGGTGATCGCCGCAGTCAGCAGCAGCAGCGCGGCGACCACGCCCGGCTCCTGCAACTGGAACGCCCAGCCGATCTCGCTGCCCCCGGCGCGCAGGGCGAGCAGCGCGGCCCCCAGCCCGGCGCAGGCGAGGACGACGCCGGCGGTGTAGGCCAACCCTTCCTTGCGCGCTTCGCTTTCGCTTTCGCCGGCGCGGGCCAGGCTCATCGCCTTGAGACTGAGGATCGGAAACACACAAGGCATGATGTTGAGCAGCAGGCCTCCCAACAGTGCGCCGAGCAGCAGCAGCGGCAAGGCAGGCACCGTGCCTTGCGCGGCGGTCAGCGGTGTTCCAGCGGGCGGCACGGTTCCCGGCGTTGCGGCGAAGGCCAGCCCGTCGCTGCCATCTTGCGCCAGCCGCAGGATGCCGGTCACATTGCCCGGCGCGATTGCGGCGAATTTGGCGCGCGGCAGTTCTGCGATCAGCAGGTTGCTTCCCCGGCTGAAGCTCTGCTGGCCGGCATAGGCGACCACCTTGTCCTCGCCGATAAACACATGCGGCTCGGCGAGCACGACACCGTCGGGCAGCGGAATGGCGAGGCGGAGGGTGTCCCCGGTCAGCGCGAACCGGGCGGGCGTCCCCAGCGGCGCGGGCAGGCTGCGGCTCCAAGCATCGAATCGCCCGTCGACCGGCGGCGGGCCTTCGCCTGGTTGCAGCGCGTGAACCGTCACCAAGGTATGCAATTCAGCGCTTTCGGGTACGCAGAGCTTTGGATTGCAAGCCAGCCACTGGGCCTTGACCGACACCGGCAATGCGCTGTCTTGGCGGGCCTGCGCCGGGATCGTGAAGCTTTGCAACACCGCGTAGTCGTGTTCGTAGACGTGGTTCATCAGGCCAGCGAGCAACAGGGTTTGTGGCACCGGATAGCGGGGTGGACCGATGCGCGCGCCTTGCGGCAGGGTCCAGGTCAGGCTCATGCCAAGGCCAGCATCTCCGGGATTGAGCCAATAACCGTGCCAGCCTGGCTCGGGGCGGAAGTGTAGCGCCAGCGCTACGTCGCTGCCCGGCGCAGCTGCGTTCGAGACGACGAGTTCAACCGCAATGTGGTTGGGTGCCGCCAACACCGGTTCTGCGGTAAGCAGCAAGGCGGCGAAGTGACACACCAGTGAAACCAAGGTGCGGCAACGACTCATTGATAGCAAAACTCCGGTCGGCAACTCTGGGGCCGGGCTTGCAGATATACCGCCCGCCCGCCATCGCTCTGACGCCAAAACTGGCACAATTCAAGGAATGCCCATGCGCCGCATCGTTTCATCGCTGATTCTGGCAGTTGCCCTGGCGACGCTCGGTTGCACCCAGGCCTCCTCGCAGCAGGCGACACCGGCTCCGCCGGCAGCGCCGCCCCGGTTGGTGGTGGCGATCTCGGTCGACCAGCTTTCCGCCGACCTGTTCGCGCAATATCGGCACCATTTCACCGGCGGACTCGCCCGGCTGCAACAGGGCGCGGTGTTTCCCTCGGGCTACCAGTCGCATGCCGCGACCGAAACCTGCCCCGGCCATGCCACCCTGCTGACCGGCGTGCGCCCCGCCCGCAGCGGGATCATCGCCAATTACTGGTTCGAGCCCGGCATCGCCCGGGCCGACAAGCGGGTCTATTGCGCCGAGGAGAAGACCGACTCCGCCAGCACTTCGTCCGACCCGGTGGTGTCCGCCAGCCTGCTGCGCGTGCCGACGCTGGGCGACCGGCTGAAGGCGGCCTACCCCGCCAGCCGCAACGTCGCGGTTTCGGCCAAGGACCGCTCGGTTATCATGATGGGCGGACACCGCATCGATGCCGCATACTGGTGGAAGGGCGGCAGCTTTACCAGCTTCGCCGGGCAGGAGCCATCATCCGCTGCCCAGGCCCAGAACCGCGCGACTGCCGCGCTGGTCGCCAAGGGCGCGCCGCCGATTGCGATCCCAGCCTGGTGCGCGGCGCGGGCGAGGACCGTCGCGGCGGGCCCCGTGTCAATCGGCTCCGGCCGGTTTGCGCTTGAGCGCGGCAAGGTGGAGGCTTTCCGCGCCTCGCCGCGGATGGACGCGGCCATTGTGGAGCTCGCCCTGCGGTTGACCGAGGAACTCTCGCTTGGCCGGGGGGCGGCGACCGATGTGCTCTCGGTCGGCCTTTCAGCTACGGACACCATTGGCCATGCTTACGGTCACCAGGGCCTCGAAATGTGCATTCAGATGGCCGCGCTCGACCGGGTAATCGGCCGGCTGCTCGCCCAGCTCGATGCCCGCCGGATCGATTATGT
>JANONQ010000511.1:0-3221 GCA_031420935.1 Novosphingobium sp.
AGGATCGAGCCGGGGCTGACGGGCGTCGTCGGCCCCAACGGATGTGGCAAGTCCAACCTGTTCGAAGCGATCCGCTGGGTGATGGGCGAGGCCAGTCCCAAGTCGCTTCGCGGGGGCGGGATGGACGATGTCATCTTCGCCGGCACCGCCGCGCGCCCGCCGCGTGATTTCGCCGAAGTGACGATGCTGGTCGAACATGACGTCGGCGAGGATGGCCGGACGGGCGAGAGCGAGGTCACCCGGCGGATCGAGCGCGGCGCCGGATCGGCCTACCGGGTCGACGGCCGCGATGTCCGGGCCAAGGACGTTGCATTGCTGTTCGCCGACGCCGCTACCGGAGCCCACTCGCCTGCCTTGGTCAGCCAGGGACGGATCGGCGCGGTGATCGCCGCCAAGCCGACCGAACGCCGCCAGATGCTTGAGGAAGCGGCCGGGATTTCTGGCCTCCACGTCCGCCGCAAAGATGCCGAACAAAAGCTTCGCGCTACCGAAGCCAATGTGTTGAGACTGGACGAAATATTAGGCGATTACGAAACCCGCGCAGTGGCCCTCCGCCGCCAGGCGCGCGCCGCCGAACGCTATCGCAACCTGAGCGACCGCATCCGCACCGCCGAGGCGCGCTTGCTGTATAGCCGCTGGGCCGACGCCGATCGCCTCGCCGCCACCGCCACCGCCGAGGCCAGCGAGGCCGCGAGCGCCGTCGCCGCGCTCCAGCAGGCGATGGCCAGCGCACTCTCGGCGCAGGAAGCCGCCGCCGCCGCGCTCGCCGAGCGCCGCGCGCGTGCCGCCGAGGTGCGCGACGAGGGGCGCTCGCTGGCCCATGCCCTGGCGACGGTGCGCGCGCGGCGCGACACCATTGTTCGCCGCCTGACCGAGCTCGACCGGCTCGACCATTCGCTTGCCGCCGAAACCGCACGCGAACGGTCGCTCCGCGCCGACGCCACGCGGGCAATCGAAACAGTCGATCGGGAGCGCACCGAAATCTCCGAACGGCTGGCCGTTTCCGAATCACAATCGGTACGAATCACTGCGGAGTTGACCCGAGTTGAAGCCGATTCGCGCGCTGCCGAGGCTGCGCTGGCCGGCTTGCTCGCCAGCGAAGCTGCGATGCGCGCCGAGCGCCGGGTTGCCGAGGCGGCGCTGGTCGCGGCAACCGCCCAGCGCGATCGCGCCGAGTCCGATCTGCGCAAGATCCGCGACCAGCGCTCGTCGCTTGGCGACGGCAGCGAAGCCGCCGGGGCGCGACAGGATGCCAACAACGCGGGCGGACTCGCTGCCGCCGAACTCGGCTTGGCCGAGCAAGCGCTCGAAGCCGCCGAAGCGGGCCGTTCGGCCGCCGCCGCCGCGCGCGACGAGCATGAAAGCGCGCTCGCCGCCGCGCGGGCCTCGCTGTCGGCGGCGCGGGCCGAACGTCAGGCGCTGGCCAATGCGCTGGATCGCGGAACGAGCCACGCAGCGCTCGCCAGCGTCACGGCCGCACCGGGATACGAACATGCGCTGGCGGCGGCGCTGGGCGAGGATCTTGATGCCGCGATCGGCGGCAATGACGCCCGTCGATGGGCCGGAAGCGAGCCCGGCACGGATGATCCCGCGCTTTCGGCGGGTCTCGAACCGCTCGCGCGATATGTCGAGGCGCCGCCCGAACTGCGCCGCCGATTGGCCCAAGTGGCGGTGGTCGATGCCGATGATGGCCAGCCGCTTCACGTTGGCCAGCGTCTGGTCACGCGTGACGGGCAGTTGCGCCGTTGGGACGGATTTGTCGCCAGCGGCGGCGGCGCCGCAGCGGCCGAGCGCCTGCTCCGCGCCAATCGGTTGATCAAGCTTGATCGTGCATTGCCCGCGCTGGACAGCGCCGTCGCCGCAGCTTTGGCAAAACGCGCCAGCGCGATCGAAGCGGTCGATCGTTTCCGCGACGCCGCCGCAGATGCCCGGACTGCGGCGTCGGTCGCGGAGCGCAATATGCGAGACGCCGCTCGCGCCGAAGATGCCGCCGCCGGTCTGAGCGAGCGGCTTGAGGCGCAGCGCGCCGCGCTGAGTGAACGCGAAGCGGATCTTGCGCCGCTGATCGAGGCGTCGCTGGGCGCGCTCGCCGGAGCCGAAGTCGCGGTCAAGGCACTCGCGGATCCGTCGGTGTTGGCTAACGACATTGCTGGCGCACGTGCCGCCGCATCAACGGCGGGCGAAGCGGTTGCCGACAAGCGCGCCGAAGCCGCGACGCGCGCCCGGATGACCGCCAGCGACCGCGAACGCCACTCCGCCGCACGGCGCGAGCAGGAGGCGTGGCGCGAGCGAGCGGCCGCAGCGGAGGCGCGGCTGATCGAAACCGCCGAGCGTGACGCGGCCCAGGCGGTGGAGCGCGCGGAGATCGCCAGCCAGCCCGAGCGCGACGCCGAGGAGATCGAGGCCATCGAGCGCGCCACCGCCGCCAATGATGCGGCAGCATTCAGGGTCGAACAGGACGAACGCGAAGCGGCGGCGGCACTTGCCCAAACCGGCGAAGCCCTGGCCGTGGCCGGCGAGGCCCATTCGGCCGCGCGCGAAGCCCGCGCCGGAGCGGCTGCCCGCGCCGAGGCCCAGCAAGCACGCCGCGCCGAATATGCCCGGATTTGCGGGGAGCGGTTCGAATGTCCGCCGCCATTGCTTCCTGCCCGCGCCGGATTCAACGCCGATGAGTGGGCCAATCCCGAGCAGGAATCGGCGCAGCTCGAGCGGCTCAGCGGCGAGCGCGAGCGGATCGGCCCGGTCAATCTGGTCGCCGAACAGGAATTAATCGAGATCGAGCAGGCGCGCACGAATGGTGCGGCCGAACGCGACGAACTGGCGCAGGCGATCAACCGGTTGCGCGGATCGATCGGCAATCTCAATCGCGAAGGCCGGGTGCGCTTGCTCGACGCGTATGAAAAGGTCGACCGCCACTTCCGCAGCCTGTTCGCGACCCTGTTCGATGGCGGGCAAGCCCATCTCGCACTGGTCGAGAGCGACGATCCGCTCGAGGCCGGGCTGGAGATCATGGCCCAGCCGCCGGGCAAGCGCCTGGCCGCGCTGACCCTGCTGTCCGGGGGAGAGCAGGCGCTGACCGCGATCGCCTTGATCTTTGCTCTATTCCTGACCAACCCGGCGCCGATCTGCGTTCTCGACGAAGTCGATGCACCATTGGACGACGCCAATGTCGAGCGATTCTGCGACCTGCTCGAGCGGATGAGCGCCGAGACCGACACGCG
>JANONQ010000512.1:0-2023 GCA_031420935.1 Novosphingobium sp.
CAGCACCGAATTGCCATCGGCGATGGCTGGTTCGAACCAATCCGGCGACAGGCCGAGGTGGAGAGCGATGCGCGAGAGTATAGCAGCGCCCACCTCGTCGAATTGGCGGTAGAGGTTTAAGAACGTTTCGCGGAAACCGGCTGGGCGGTCCGGCCATATATTTGACGGCATCGAAGGTGTCAGGGGATGGCCCAGCGGCAACTCGCGGCCGACGTGCCAGAACTCCTTGAGATCGGGCAGCGCCGCGCCCTTGGCGTTTTCGCTGCCGAACGGCGTATAGCCCCGCGCGCCGGCCATGCCTTCTACGAAATATTGGCGCTTTTCCCCCTCAGGCAGCGCAAACAATTCGCGCGTCAGCCGCCAGGCCTGCCTGGTGAGCGCGGGCTCGATGCCATGATTACCGATCAGCGCGAAGCCATAGCGGCGAAAACTGAAGCCGAGCGCTTCGGCAACCTCCATGGGGATTCCATCGAGTGGAATTACGGGCAAATCGGCTTGGTGCATATTGGCGGGTGGCCCGGCTTGTGTCTATCGCACCGCTCCTAGCCAGTTTGCGGAGCCGTTGCATGAGCAAAGTGAAACAAGAGAAGCGCTATTGGCTGATGAAGTCCGAGCCCGATGCCTATGGCTGGGACGATCTGGTTGAACAGGGTGAGGGCACTTGGGACGGGGTGCGCAATCACCGGGCGGCGAACAATCTGCGCGCGATGCAAGTCGGCGACGAAGCGTTCTTCTATCATTCCAACATCGGCCTTGAGATTGTGGGCATCATGCGGGTGAGCAAGGCCGGAATTGTCGACCCCACCGACCCGGAGGGCAAATGGGCGGCGGTCAAGGTCAAGCCGGTGAAGAAGCTTGTCCGACCGGTGACATTGAAGGAAATCAAGGGTGATCCAGCGCTGACGGAAATTGAGTTGATCAAGCTTTCACGGCTATCGGTGGGGGTGATCACGCCGGCCGAATGGGATTACATCGTGAAGCTCTCGCAGCAATAATTGGCTGCGGACCTGTCCCGGCTGGGCACGTCCCGGATCGGGACATGGTTTCGGCTTTGCGCGTGGTAAAGCAAACCTTAACGCCGCTGAATGAGAAGAGCTCTTGTCCTTTGCGATGAGTCGGCGCGGCATCCGCTACGCGCCAGCCTCCCGCCGCATGTTCGCAAATTCGCGCCGGTTCGCAGCAATTGGCGCCTTAGCCGGGGCGACTGGCGCTATTTCGGCGCGATTTACTGCGTCGGCTTCGTGGCGGTAACCGCATTCATCGCCTGATGCGTCAAGCCGCCAGTTCGGCGCGATAAAGCAGGCGGCCGAGCCAGGCGGAAACCAGGCACATCGCAGCGCTCAGCAGCAGTTGCTGGACGATCGCCACACCAAGCGCGCTCAGCCCGATAGCCAGCAGCGAGCCCAGCACCATCGCCCCGGAATTGACGATATTGTTGGCGGCGATCGTGCGCGCGGTCTGCGCCTTGGCAACAAACGTCGTCAGGAACGCGTAGAGCGGCACCACGAACATACCGCCGGCGATGGCAATGCCGAGCAGAGTCAGGAGCAGCGGGATGGCAAGCGGCCGGGCCATGAACCGGGTCGTATCGAGCAAACCCCCGGCGCCGTCCGGAGTCCAAGCTGTGCACACCAGATAGAATGCTACCACGAAAGCCCCCATGCCGATCACCGAAGCCGGGGCATAGCGAGCCGAAACCGTGCCCTTCAACAGGGCGTTGATCGACACCGATCCGATGGCGACGCCGACCGAAAAGATCACCAGAAACAGGCTCGCCACCTCTTTACTGGCCTGGAGCACATTCTTGGTTAGCGGCGGGAACTGAATGAAAAGGACCGCACCAATGGTCCAGAAAAAGCTGATCGCCATGATCGCCAGGAATACGCGCCGATCGTGCATGGTGTTGCGAACCAAGGCGATCGAAGAGCGGACAAAGTGAAAATCCAGCGGCTTGGGCACCTCCAGGGGCGGCGCGGGAGGCACTTGCCGTCCGGTGAAATAGCCAAGGATGGCGATTGTGACG
>JANONQ010000513.1:0-3367 GCA_031420935.1 Novosphingobium sp.
GCGAGCGTTCCTTGACCGCGCAGCCGGTGCTATGCCCGCCGCTATGGCGCAAATCCTCATCACCGAAAACGCTGGCGACAGCGCAATCGCCGATTGGCTGGAACGACACCTCACCGACGCGCTGGCGAACACCCTGGACGAAATCGCCATTACCGTTCCGGGCGGCGCGACTCCCTTCCCCATCCTCGCCGAATTGTCCCGCCGCCCGCTGGACTGGCGGCGCATCGCAATCTGGCCGGGCGACGACCGTATCGTCCCCGAAGACCATCCGGCCAGCAACGCCGGCCGCATCCGCGCGCTGCTCGGGCCTGTGGGTGCGCGCATCGCCGCGCTGGGCGAAACCGCCCGCCCGCCGCATTTCGCGCTGACCTGGCTTGGCATGGGCGAAGACGGTCACATCGCGTCGCTGTTCCCCAATACCGATCCGCGCGCCGACGATCCCCAGCCGCTGCGCCGCCTGACCCCCGATCCGCTGCCGCCCGAGGCGCCGTTCGAGCGCATCAGTCTGACCATTCCGGCTCTGCTCGACAGCGACGCGCTGATGTTCGTCATCCGGGGTGCGGCCAAGCTGGCGCTGTTCGAGGATGCAGCCGCCGGCGCGAACGACCTGCCGGTGGCGCGGTTGCTGCGGGCGGCAACGCAGCCGGTCACATGCTTCACCTGATCCCCGCCCCCGCCCACCGGGCCGCGCTGCGCCTTGCCCACGGCATCCGCCTGCGCTGGTGGCGCCTACGCAAGCCGCGCCTCGGCGGATGCCGGATCCTGGCCCTGGACAGCGCGGCGCGTGTCCTGCTTGTCCGCCACTCCTATGGCTCGGGCCAATGGATGCCACCGAGCGGCGGGATGGAGCGCGGGGAGGATGCGGTGGCGGCGGCGCGGCGGGAATTGCTGGAGGAAACCGGTTGCCGGCTGGAATGGGCGGCGCGGCTCGATCTGGTCGAAGAGCGGTTGCACGGCGCCGGCAACAGCGTCCACATCGTCGCCGGACTGACGCTCGACGCCCCGCGCGCCGACGATCGCGAGATCGTCGAGGCGGCGTTCTTCGCCGTCGATGCCCTGCCCGACCTGATGCCCGCGGCGCTGCGCGCGCAATTGCCCGGCTGGATCACAGCAGCGATAGCTGCCCGTCCGCCGGATGCGGTGCAGGCTCCTGCTGCCCATCCAGCGCCGACAGCGTGAGCCCCATCAGCCGCACCGGCTGCGGCAACGGCAACACCTCGTCCAGCAGCGCATGGCCGAGGCGCGCGAATTCCGCCCGGTCCGCCACCGGCTGGTGCAGCGATTTCGCCCGGGTCATCGCGGTGAAATCCACCAGCTTCAGCTTCAGCGTCACGGTCCGGCCGCGCGCCTGGTGCTTCTCGATTGCCTCCCAGACGAGGGCGATGATCGTGTCGAGCGTCTCGCGCAGCACCGGGCCGGTGGACAGATCGCGCTCGAACGTGCGCTCGGCCCCCAGCGACTTCCTTGGCCGGTTGGCTTCCACCCGTCGCAGATCGATGCCCCGTGCCGCACGGTAGAGGTAGTCCGCTTGTCCGCCGAAATGCTCGCGCAGGAAGGCGATGTCCTTGCCCCGCAAGTCCGCGCCGGTCGCGATCCCCAGCTCCGCCATTTTCTCCGCGCCGCGCGGTCCAACCCCGTGGAAGCGGCGCACCGGCAGGCTGGCGACGAACTGCGCGCCCTCGCCGGGACGGATGACGCAGAGGCCATCGGGCTTGTTCTGATCGCTTGCCAATTTGGCGAGGAACTTGTTGTAGGAGACCCCGGCACTGGCGGTGAGGCCGGTATCGCCCCGAATACGAGCGCGGATCAGTTCGGCGATGCGGGTGGCCGAGCCGATCCCGCGCAGGTCGTCGGTGACATCGAGATAGGCTTCGTCGAGTGACAGCGGCTCGACGAGGGGCGAATAGTCGCAGAAAATTGCGCGAATTTGCCGGGACACCTGGCGGTAGACCTCAAAGCGCGGCGGGCGGAAGACAAGATCGGGGCACAGCCGCGCCGCCCGCACCGATGGCATCGCCGAGCGCACTCCAAAAACTCGCGCCTCATAGCTTGCCGCCGCCACCACGCCGCGCCCCGACGAGCCGCCGACCGCCACCGGCTTGCCGCGAATGGCCGGATCGTCGCGCTGCTCGACGCTGGCGTAGAAGGCATCCATATCGACATGGATGATCTTGCGCAGGCCGGAGGCCTCGTTGGCATGATCGGGCGGATCGGACGGCATGGAAGGGACGATAGCCGCAAACGGAACCGATTGCGCTCTCGCCGCTCAAGGCAAGCTTTTCGCGTCTCCCCCTAGCCACGCGCCCACCCTTCCGCCATGAGGCCCCCGCATGGCTTCCTCCCCCCAGACTGCCGCCCGCCCCCCGATCGGCGAGCGCGAATTTGTTGCGATGATGGCGCTGCTGCAGGCGTTGCAAGCCCTGGCGATCGACGCCATGCTGCCGGCGCTGGGCGTTCTGGCAGCCGACCTGGGGGCGGCACAGCCCAACGACCGCCAGCTGGTAATCGGCGTGTTCCTGCTCGGCGCCGGGCTGGGTGCGCTGATTCCGGGCTCGCTGGCGGACCGTTACGGACGGCGGCCTGTGGTGCTGGCCACCCTTTTTCTGTATATCGTGACCGGAATTGGGTGCGCCCTCGCCCGTGATTTCGAGATGCTCATCGCCTTGCGTTTTCTCCAGGGTTTGAGCACCGGTGGGCTCGCCGTTCTGCCGCCGGCGATCATCCGCGACCGGCTGGAGGGCGACAAGATGGCCCGCCTGCAATCGCTGGTCGCGGTGGTGTTCATGATCGTGCCGATGGTTGCGCCGACGCTCGGCCTGGCGGTGCTGCTGGTGGCCGACTGGCGCTGGATCTTCGGTTTGATCTCCGCCTTGGGAGCGGTGATGATGGTTTGGGCGTGGAAGCGACTGCCTGAAACGCTGCGCCCCGAGTTCCGCCAATCCATCCGGCCGCGCGCCATCGCCGTGAACATGGGCCGCGTCCTCACCACCCGCGCGGCGATCGGCTATGTGGTCGGCAGCGCAATGATGATGAGCGCGATGTGGGGCTTTCTCAACAGCAGCCAGCAGCTCATCGCCGAGCACTTCGGTGCAGGAAACGCCTTTCCCTTTGTATTTGGCGTCCTGGCGCTGGCCATGTCACTCGCCAATTTCGGCAATTCGAGGATCGTGGAGCGCTTCGGCGCGCGGCGCGTGTCGCATGCGGCCCTGCTCGCCTTTATCGCGATCAGCATCATGCAGGTCGCCGTCGCATTCGGTCCTGGCCAGACGCTGTGGCAATTCGCCTTGCTGATGGGGTTGAACATGTGCCTCATGGGTTTCATCGGCGCCAATTTCACGTCGATCGCGCTGCAGCCCTTCGCCGAAAT
>JANONQ010000514.1:0-2167 GCA_031420935.1 Novosphingobium sp.
GCCAAACGACCAGTTGACCTCGATCCGCCCGTTATTGCCGGCCAGCGCATCGACCACCGAGCGCGCTTCCTCGACCTGGACCATATCGCCATATCCGCCGGCCGCCCCGAAAGCGAGGCGGAAGAATTTGAGCTTATCAGCGGAAATCCTCGCGCTCTGCTCCAGCAGATCGAAGCAGCGCCGGCGCATTTCCGGATCTTTTTCCTCGGCAATCAGCTCAAGACCGTTGGTCATCGCGCCGACCGGGCTCAGCAAGTCATGGCACAGCCGGGAACAGAGCAGGCTGGCAAGGTCGAGCGAACTGACAGTCATGGGAAGGCTTTCTCCGGCAAATATTTCGACCCCCGGGACCGAGGGAAGTCGGATGATCCCTTACGCTTCAACCACGACATAAGAAAGTGCCTCGAAACCCTGTTCCCCGTCGCGCCAGAAGCCGATGGACCCGCCGGCGATGATGGCCCAAATGCGCGAATCCCCGCTAGCATGCGCGCAATCGGTTGCCGAGGGTACAGGGTGGCCTGCAGGATGCGAGTGGTAATAGCCGATCAGTTGGAGACCACCTGCCCGGGATGCGCGGTGAGCGGCGAACAGCGCGGCCGGATCGATCTCGAAGTGCCGCGTGGGATCGGGCGCGACATTGACGGCCGGGTGTGCCTCTTCCACCGTGCCGGCGCTGCCCAGCAGCAATCCGCAGCATTCATCCGGGGCCGTCCGCGCCGCATCCGCCAGCAATGTGGCAATCACGCCACTTGTCACTTCGAGAACCATGCCCATGTCTGTAGCGATGAGCCAGGGGGAAAGCATCATCGAAGGAGCGATTTCGCAAGGCGGCGAGCGGCTGGATAAGGCGCTGGCGGCGGCGAGCGGCTTGTCGCGCGAACGGATCAAGGCGCTGCTCGGCGAAGGCCGGATCGAACTTGCCGGCAAGCTGGCGGCGCAGCCCACGGTCAAGCCGGCGGCCGGCACGCGCTTCCGCATTGTCCTGCCGGTGGCAACGCCGGCCGAAGCGGCGGCGCAGGACATTCCGCTTACCATTGTCTATGAGGACGAGTATCTGATCGTCATCGACAAACCCGCCGGCCTGGTCGTCCATCCCGCCTCGGGAAACCGCGACGGCACGCTGGTCAACGCGCTGCTGCACCATTGCCGTGGCCAGCTCTCCGGCATTGGCGGCGTCGCGCGGCCGGGGATCGTTCACCGCATCGACAAGGACACCTCAGGCTTGCTGGTTGCCGCCAAAAGCGATGCGGCGCATGAGGGGCTCGCCGCGCAATTCGCCGACCATTCGATCCACCGCGCCTATCTGGCGATTGTCGGCGGACATCCGGTTCCCCCGGCCGGGACGCTGCGCGGAACAATCGCCCGCTCCACCAGCCACCGCAAGATGATGGCGCTGGTGGACGAAGGTCGCGGGAAACACGCTGTCACCCATTACCGGACGCTCGAGCGGCTGGACGACGCGGCGCTGGTCGAGTGCCGGCTGGAAACTGGGCGAACCCACCAGGTTCGCGTTCACCTTACATCAATAGGAAATTCGCTATTGGGTGATCCCGTCTATGGACGCTCGCCTCCGCGGCTCCGCCCGCTCCTTGCTGAACTTCAGTTCCATCGTCAGGCCTTGCATGCTGCCGAACTGGGATTTCTGCACCCGATCTCGCGGGTGAATTTACGCTTTGTCAGTGAATTGCCGCCCGATATGGCGGAATTGCTGTCAAACCTACGGAGCAAAGCTGGCGTTGGGATGTTATAAGCTACAATGCGTGGCGGCCCGCGCGAATGTCTCTAAAAGAATTCGTCAAGGTCCAGCCCACCATGAAAGGGTCAGGTGAGTCGACATGTCCGATACAGAACGCAGCCTAACAGCCAGCCCCACTCTTGCGCCAACATTGGGCGGCGAGGCCGGGCTCAACCGCTATCTGTCTGAAATCAAGAAATTCCCGCTGCTCGCGCCCGAGCAGGAATACATGCTCGCCAAGCGTTTTCAGGAACATCAGGATCCCGAAGCGGCGCGCCAGCTGGTCACCAGCCATCTGCGGCTCGTGGCCAAGATCGCCATGGGCTATCGCGGCTACGGCTTGCCGGTCAGCGAATTGATCTCAGAGGGCAACATCGGGTTGATGCAGGGCGTCAAGAAGTTCGAGCCCGATCGCGGCTTCCGCTTGGCGAC
>JANONQ010000515.1:0-2383 GCA_031420935.1 Novosphingobium sp.
CTGCCGATCATGCCGAAGGGGCGCTACGCGATCATGCTGCGGCATATGCCGCGCGTCGGCAGCATGGGCCTCGACATGATGCTGCGCACCTGCACCATCCAGACCAACCTCGATTACGGTTCCGAAGCCGACATGGCGCAGAAGTTCCGCGTCAGCCTGGCGCTACAGCCGCTGGCAACCGCGCTGTTCGCCAATTCTCCGTTCACCGAAGGCAAGCCCAACGGCTTCCTCTCCTACCGCAGCCACATCTGGTCGGACACCGATCCGCACCGCACCGGCATGCTGCCCTTCGTCTTCGACGACGGCTTCGGCTATGAACGCTATGTCGAATACATGCTCGACGTGCCGATGTATTTCGTGTTCCGTGAGGGCAGATATATCGATGCCGCCGGACAGTCGTTCCGTGACTTCATCGCCGGCAAACTGCCCGCCCTGCCCGGCGAGCGCCCGCAACTTTCGGACTGGACCGACCACCTCTCCACCGCCTTCCCCGAAGTGCGGCTGAAGAGCTTCCTGGAAATGCGCGGGGCCGATGGCGGTCCGTGGGACCGGATCTGCGCCCTGCCCGCCTTCTGGGTCGGCTTGCTCTACGACCAGACCGCGCTCGATGCCGCCTGGGATTTGGTCAAAGGCTGGGACATGGAGGGGCGTGAGGCGCTGCGCAGCGCTGTGCCCAGGCTCGGCCTCGACGCGCCGCTCCCCGGCGGCGGGAGCTTGCGCGACATTGCCGGCGAGGTGCTGGCGATCGCCCGGGCGGGATTGTCGGCACGCGGCCGGCTCAATGCCAGCGGCGACAACGAGACGATCTTTCTGACACCGCTCGACGAGATCGTTGCCTCAGGCAAGGTGCCCGCCCAGCGGCTGCTCGACAAGTTCCATGGGACATGGGGCGGCGATATTTCGCGGGTGTACGACGAGAGTTTTTGATCATCCCACCAGCTGAATCAGCTCCCGGCGCGAACGCAATTTCTTTCCCAGCGCAGAAAATCCTCGCGTGATCGCCGCGTTCCGCCCCATCCACTCGAAATACGCGACGTACTTGGCATCCTCCGCCAGCAAATGCTTCTCCTCGGTCCGCGCGCGCCAGTAATACACGCCGCTGACCAGCCCCAGCAGCGCTGTGTTGCGCACCATGTCGGTCAGCGAGCCGGTCGTCGCGAGGAACGGTAGGCTCGCACACCACCAGAACAGGTTCTTCGACAGATAGGCCGGGTGGCGGGTGAAGCGGTAGGGGCCATTGGTCAGCACGCCGCGATAGGTGAGGTTGGAGAAGCGTAGGCCAAAGGCGACGGTGGCCCAGGCATAGATCGCGGTGAGGCACACCAGCAGCGCCCCCCAGGCCCACAGCAGCGCCGGATAGCCCGCCAGCCAGAACGACCAGTCGCCGGTGTTCTGATGATAATTGAGCGGCCCGCCGTCCCCCATCAGGATAAACGGCGGGTAGCAGATCAGCGCCGCGACCCAGGCGCCGAGATGGGGGTTGGCAGTGCGGATATGCGCGTCGAGCGGCTTCATCGTCACCAGATAACCGACCATGGCAATCTGCACATCGATAACGAACAGCAGTTCGGTCAGCCAAATGGCGATGCGCACTGGATCGCCGGCAAGTGTCGCGAGATCGAGGTTAACCACGGCTTCAAAACCCGCTGGCAGGATCGAGATCATAAAGGCGCAAAAGAAGCCCTTCACTGCCCAGGCGCGCAGATGGTGCCACACCTCGTCAATGTCATAGGCATCGCGCCCGATCAGCATTGCGCCGAAATGCCAGGCGCCGTCGCGTGGGTTGACCAGCACCCGGTCGAGCCACAGCACATAGGGAATGGACAGCAGGAACAGCGGCACTGCCGCCGCGCTGAGCACATCCATGGCGAAAACATATTGCCCACGCCAATACCAGCGCGCGATGCCGTATAGGAAGGCGATCAACACCCAGGTCGCCCACAGCCCGGCAAGCTTGACCGCCGCGGTGTCGATCGCTTCGCCAAGGGGCCGGGGCCTTCGCCAGTCGATGCCAGTCGAGGGGCGCAGATGCACTTTGTCGATCAGCACCGAGACCAGCACCATCGGCCCGCCAGAAAACAGCACCGCTGCGAGTGCGGCATAGGGACCGGACAGCCGCTCGCGCGGGTCGGACAGCTGCCAGAATTCGGCGATTTCAGGCCATTGCCGGCAGATAACGATCCAGCAAAGCAGTCCTGTCAACCCGGCGAGTCCCACCCAGGCCGAGACGTCGCTGACCGGCCGGGGGTCCGCAGCGGAAGCTTTCGCGCTCATGCCCGCTGCCTAGCCGGAAATGGTTAAGCCTCTGGTAAGCGGCTCGCAGCCGCGACTCAACGGAACGCGCTGACCTTGCCGCCGTCATCGAGAATGTAGAGCGTCCCCT
>JANONQ010000516.1:0-2210 GCA_031420935.1 Novosphingobium sp.
GATGTGGACATCGCTGCCGCAAACGCCGCCCGCGACAATGCGGACCAGCGCACCGCCCGCGGGGGGATCGAAGATCGGCACGTCCCAGGTTTCAATGCGGTTGGGCTCGACCAGCACGCAGGCCTTGGCGGTACTCATAGAAAACACTCCCAATTCCGCTTCGCACTGTGTCAGACGAAGTCGTTCGGTTCAGCTTGGCATCCGCACTTTCGGGCAGACCTCGATCGCCAGTCGGCGCAGCGATTCTTCCCAAGGCTTGGGATCGTCGAGGCTGTCATGCTGGTTGGCGACGATCTGTCCCCAGCCGCCGCAGGCATCGGCGAGTTTTTCCAGCTTCTCAATCACCGTTTCGGGTGAGCCGCAAAGCACGACATGCTCCGCGAGGAAATCCTCGTCGATGTTGGCTGGAGATACGTCCATTCCGGAATCCTCGATAATCCCGTCGAACAAACCGAATTTGACGTAGATCTCCTTCAGATATTCGCGCCATGTTGCCATCATCCCGCTCTTCAGGAACAGCCGTTTCGCCTCGGCATCGGTATCGGCAATGAATACGTCACGGCAGACACGGTAACGCTTGCGATCGGGTGTGAAGCCAGCCTTCGCATTGGCCTCGGACCAGGTGTTCCAATGCGCTTTCATTTGCGGGGTGCCGCCAAAGAAGGAAATCGGGCTGTAATCGCGCTCACCGGCGAAGACCATGGATTTAGAAACCATCGACAGCGCCGTAACCGCGATCTCCAGCTTGTCGCGCCCGCCATAAGGGCTGTTGTTGGCGATCAGCACATCGTATTCGGGCATCGTATCCTTGCCGGGGAAACCCGCCTGAAAATACTGGCCCTTCTCGACAAAGGGTTTGCGCTCCCAAACGCGCTCCATCAGGTGCAAGGCCTCCAACTGGCGCGGGGGCAAGCCCGAGATATTGTCGTAGCCGTGCAGGATGGCATCGGTATGATGTCCGCCCGGTGCCACACCGAGGAAATAGCGCCCTTCCATCACCTGGCTCAACCAACCAATGCGGATCGCCAGGGTCGCGGGATCGTGATAGGGCAGCAGATGCGCCATGGGGGCAAAACGAATGGTTTTCGTGGTTTGCGCGCAGGCGGCAATGATCGCCTCGGGCATCGGAATGTTTTCCCAGCCCAAGGTGTAATGCTCGCCGATCATGTAATCGGCATAGCCTGATTCGTCGGCAATGCGCGCGATATCGAGCGCCCAGTCGAACACCTGGCGCGGCGTGCGGCTGGGCGGGTTGTAGGGCGTCATGAAGATGCCGCACTGCATTCCGACCTGAGTCATATCCGTTCCTTAACTCCGGCCTATTCAGCCGCGCCGTGCCATCCAATCCAGCATCAGACGAAGACGCCGGTTTCATCCTTGGTGGCAAATCGCGGTGCGACCTTGGCGATGAAATTATCGAGTTCTTCCTTGTTTTCCTCCGGCTCAAGGTGGCCCTGGCCGAACATCAGAAACAGTTCGTCAAAACCGAGACGATCATGCGCCTCGCCAATCCGGTCGGCAATCTCGTCCGCGGAGCCGATCAGCACATTGGGCGGACGCTGGCCCATCGGGATGAACCATTCATCCCAGAACCACATATGCTCTTCCATCAGCTTTGCCGCGCGGTCCTTGTCGTCGGTCAGCATCAGGAAACCGCCCCATGCCGATGCCTGGGTATTCGTCACTTCGCGACCAACCTTTGCTGCCGATGCGATGTAGCGATTGTTGAGCGATTCGCAGAAGTCGAGGTTGTCCGAAAGTACGATCAGCTTGCCGCCCTCTTCGGCCCAGAAGTCGATGGTGCGCCCGGAGGCGGCGAAACCGCCGTAGATGGGCGGATGCGGATCCTGATAGCAGCGGGGCGCAATGCCGATCTGGCGGACGATGCCGTCGGCATCCTGGCCCTTGCCATATTTGGCATAAGCCGGATGACCGCCCGATCCGCCCTCAGGCGGGAACTGCCAATTGTCGCCCTTGTGGTCGAACACGTCGTTGGTCCACGCCTTCTTGATGACCCGGACGCCCTCTTCGAACAGCGACCGGTTGCGCGCATCCTGTTGGTCACGCGCCTTGACGTTGTCGGGCGTTGTCGCCCCCACGCCCTCTTTGATACCGTAGGCGTCGACCCAGCGGGCGTGATAGCCCCGCGTAAAGCCGCAATAGAGCCGTCCCTGAAGCATGTGGTCGAGCGTCGCGATCTCTTCGGCCAC
>JANONQ010000517.1:0-2230 GCA_031420935.1 Novosphingobium sp.
CCGAGGCCGGCGAACAGGTCGGCGACCGTCCTCGCCCCCGCCAGCCATTCCCGCGCCGCCGCAACCAGCGCCGCCTCGCCGTCCGCTGTGGCCTGCAGGAAGGCGCCGGGGGGATAGGACACGGCCACGCCAGCCAGCGTCACTGTCACCGGCTCAGGCTCCCACAGCGCTTCGCTGCCATAGCCCTGATCGAGCGTCAGCCGGGCGAGGCCGTTGCCCTGCGCGAAGGCGAGCATCGCCTCGGTCGCCGCCAGCCCGTCGACGGTAAGGCCTTTGATCGCGAGATCGACGCCCTGGTCGGTCATTGCCAGTTCGATATCCGCAGCGATGCGCCCGCCCTGCCGCGCCAGCAGCTTGCGCAGCGGGGCAATGATGCCAGCGAGTTCAGGCAGCAGCACCGGGCATTCGGCGAGATCGACGATGCGGTGCGAGCCGCCCTCGCGGTATCCTAGTGCGATCCGGCCGCCGATATTGGCCGCGTGCAATGCCGCCCGGCGGCGGCTGCGGGGCGGCGAGAGATGCGGCGGCACGATGCGTTCGGGGCTCAGCCCCTGCCCCGCCGCCGCATTGGCCACCCGTTCGCCGACAAACGCCACCAGCGACTCATCATCGAGGTGCTGGAGCTGGCAACCGCCGCAGGTGCCGAAGTGGCGACATGCCGCCGCAGTGTGATGCGGGCCATGCTCCAGCGTGCCGTCGGGCAGGAGCAAGTCTCCCGGCGCCGCGCCGGCGGCGAAGCGGCCGCTGGCGGTAATTCCGTCACCCTTTGCGGCAGTGCGAACAATTTCCTCGCCCTCGCTCACAGCGCGGTTGCGTAAGCTTGGCGGAGCGCACCGGCAAGCTGACCCGCACTGAAGCCCGGCAAACTCAACCGCGCCGCCTCGCTGTGCAGCCAGACGCCCTCGCAGGCGGCTTCGAACGCGTCGCTCCCACAGGCGAGCCGGCTGGCGATAGCGCCGGCCAGGACATCGCCGGTCCCGGCGACCGACAGCCAGCTGGAGGCTCGGGGCGCGCAGACGATCCGGCCGTGCGGCGACGCGATGACAGTATCCGGCCCCTTGGCCACCACCACCATGCCGCTCGCCCTGGCCAGCGCCGCTGCGCGTTCGGGCTTTGAGCCCGCGCCGTCGCAGCCGAAGGCGCGTTCGAGGGCTACCAGTTCGCCGTCATGCGGCGTGGCGATCAGCGGGCCGATGCGTTCGGCAAGGAAGCGGCTCCCTAGGAGCATGAGCGCATCGGCATCGAGCACCGCGGGAATTTGACTGGCCAGCGTAATCACCAGCCGCTCGCTACTCTCAGCATGTCGGCCAAGCCCGGGCCCGACCAGCAGCGCGGCAAAGCGTTTTTCTTCCAACGCTTCGGCGAGTGGGGCGGTATCGACGACCAGGTCGGGAGGAATGGCTAGCGCGTGGCCTTCGACAAGCTCAGGCCGAGCGCGGTTAAGTTTGTTCCAAGTCCCGCTCATGCTGAGCTTGTCGAAGCACTCGCCGAGCAGCTTGACATAGCCCGCCCCGGTCCCTTGCGCCGCCTGACACGCCAGCAATGCCGCCCCCGGCATGTCACCGCCAACCACGCCAAGCAGCCCGCGACGATATTTATGTGCATCGGCGGCGGGGGCTGAGAGCTGCGGCTGGCTCAGCATCGATGCCGCGCCCGCTATCGGCTCGATCCCGATCCCGACCAGCCGCAAGGCCCCCATCGCCGCGCTGGCGGGCATCAGGAAATGCGCGAACTTCCAGGCGCCAAGTGCAATGGTCAGCTCAAAATTGGGCAAGCCTTGGTTCAGCAGCATGCCATTGTCCGACTGCACCCCGCTCGGCAGGTCGATGGCAATCGCATGGCGGTGGCTGCTGGCAAGGCGGCACAGCAGCGCGGCATGGTCGTCCGTCAACGGACGGGTCAGCCCGCTGCCGAACAGGCAGTCGACCAGCACTTCGCCGTGGATGTCCGGGCTCTGCGGATCGGCATCGGGGCCCAGCACATCGCCCTGATACAGCGCGCGGGCGGTTCGGGCGGCTGTGGTTTTTGGCTCGGTCGCGGCAATCACCGTCACCCGGCCGCCCCTTTCGCGGATCGCCTCAGCAATGACATAGCCATCGCCGCCGTTGTTGCCGGGTCCGCACAGCACCGTCACCCGGCGGTGCGCGGCGATACGCCAGACGTAATCCGCTGCCCCGCGACCGGCCGTCCGCATCAGTGCGTCGACGCTGGTGCCCGAGGCGATCAGCGC
>JANONQ010000518.1:0-2521 GCA_031420935.1 Novosphingobium sp.
AGGCGAGACGAAAGTCTTCATGGACACCGGTGACAGCGGACGCCCTGTCGAGCGCCATTTCTGCCCGGAATGCGGCTCGCCGATCATGTCGATCATCGAACCGATGCCCGACATGGTGCTGATCAAGGCGGGAACGCTCGATACCATCGCCCAGCTGAGCCCAACCATCGAAGTGTTCTGCGAAAGCGCCCTGCCCGCCTTCCCGGCGATGACCGGAACCGAGCGGCACGCTGGTTCCAACATCTGAGGCGACTGTCGCTGCAACCCCTCGTGGATCCTTGCCTCAGGGCATTGCCGATTGCAGCTCGGCGAGGCCAAAATCAGTCCCGCCATCAATCGCTCAGGCGGTCTGGTGCACGGCGAAATCGCCGGTGCCGATGAGCATGGCGATCGATGGCAGGGAATTCAAAAGTTGGCGGAAGCGATGCGGCGGTTTTCGACCGATGCCCGCAGGGCGTTCCAGATCGCGTCTTCGAGCGATTTAGCCTCGGCATCGCTGCGTTCCTCGACGGCGGCGTGCAGCCCGGTCAGCAGGGCACGGAGATTTTCGTTGCCAGTTTCCAGCGCCGAAACCCGCAGGTCGCTGTCGTCGCCCAGATCGCCGGTCACCCTGCCGCGCACCAGCAGCGCGCGGAGCGTGGCGTTTTCGGCCACCAGTCGCGCCGCTGCACGGTCCCATTCCTCGGCGACCATGTCTAACATCGCAGCTGACATGGCGGCATTGCCGGCACGAAATCCCGTGAGGTTCGGCGCGATATCGTCGCGCAGCAGCGCGGCGAGATTGGCGACGGCGGCGGGAATGGACGGTTTCATAGCTTCCCCATCAGTTCGAGGATGGCGCGGTCTTGCGCGTTGCGCAGCCACCAGGCGGCATAGGCGTGAATCACCTGCGGTTCGTCACTCTTCTGCCAGGCAGCAACCCCGGCATTCCAGATCGCCTGGCCTTTGATGCACATCATCAGTTCCCACCAGTGCAGCGCTTCCGGATTGATGGCGAGACCGCTCGCCGCCTGCCAGAGGCGTAGCGCCTCTTCGCGCGGGGCGACGCCGCTGCGGCGGTCGTCCTTGCCAAACGACAGCACCCGCGCCAAGCTCCAAGCCAAGTCCTCGAGCGGATCACCCAGATGCGCCATTTCCCAGTCGAGCACCGCGACCAGTGCACCGCTGTCATCATACAGGAAATTGCCGGCGCGGAAATCGCCGTGGACCATCGCCAGCTTCTGCGCGGGCAGCGGCGGATTGCGCCGCATCCAGCGGATCGCCGCGCGGGTGATCGGCTCGGCACCGATATCGGCCTTGTCGAGGGTGGCCTCCCAGTAATTCAGTTCCTGCATCGCGGTGGTTTCTGGCGTCGAGGGCTTCATGAAGGCAAGGTCGAGTGTCTCCACCGGCAGCGCCGCCAGCTGGCCCATCGCTGTCCACATGCCCTCGGCGAGGCGGGGCAGCCGGTCCTGCCATTCCGGCTGTTGTATCTGGTATTCGCTGTTGTGATAGCCCCGCAGATCTTCAGCGAGTGAGATCGCCCCGTCGAAATGCGCCGGGTCTTCCTCGAGCAGCAGCATGCGCGGCACCGGGATGCCGTGTCCGTAGACCGCCTTGTAAGCATTGTATTCGTGCTGGCGGTCGCTATCGACATTGCTGGCGGGCGGATCACGGCGCAGGATCACCTTGTCGGCATGGCTTCCGGTCCCATCGTCATAGCCGAGGTCGAAGCGGAAGGTCTCGCGCGAAGCCCCCATAGGCAGGCGGTGGAGGTCGCTGACGGTGATATTGCGCCAGTCCGGCATGCGGGCCGTGAGGTAAGCCATCAGCAATTGATCGGTTATTGGCTTCATCGAGAATTCCATGAAAGGGTTGGAGAGGCAGTCATGTTGGCACGACCAGCAATTTGACGTCCGATCCGCCGGCAGTCAGCGAGGCAAAGACCCGGTGATAAACGGCAGCGCGACCCTCCCAATCAGTTATGGAGTAATGCGCCTGTCGCCGGGAAGCGTGGGGCGCTCTCACTCGTGCTTACGCCGGAAGCGCAACAATCTGTCCAAAAAATGATGCCCGTACTCGCCGGGTGTTTGCTCAACAGAAGAACGCCGCCCATCGCACGTGACGAAGAGCGGCGGAAAACCTTGGTGCGCCCGGAACGATTCGAACGTCCGACCCTCAGATTCGTAGTCTGATGCTCTATCCAGCTGAGCTACGGGCGCGGGAAGCGGGGACATAGGTGGAGGGGGCACAGTTGGCAAGCCGCTAAATCGCTTGCAGCAATGCCCTTGCCAGCGGAACATCGAGCGGCGGCATGGCAAGGGTTTCCAGATCTTCGGGCGGGAACCATGCGATTGCCTCGCCGTCCAGGCACTGCGGTTCGCCCTGCCATTTGCGGCACGTGTAAAGCAGCACGACAAAAGGCTCTCGCGGCGCCGGCGGCAAGGCAGGATCGCTGGCAAAGCACAGCGGCACGCAGTCGGCCGGGTCAATCACGATCCCCAACTCTTCGCGAATCTCCCTGACCAGCGCGGATTCCGGC
>JANONQ010000519.1:0-9020 GCA_031420935.1 Novosphingobium sp.
TCACAAGATCGAGAATGTCTTCGGAAGGATCAAGGACTGGCGACGCGTCGCCACCCGTTACGACCGATGCGCCCACACCTTCATGTCCGCCATCTGCATCGCCGCAACATGCTGCTACTGGTTGTGATCAATGAGTCCTGACCCTAAGCAATCGCTTGTGGAGGTGCAATGAAGCCGCCTCGGGTAAGTCAGGACGTTTAGCATCATGCCATCTTGTGAAAAGGGCAAGGTTGCCGGTTCGGTCCTTAATCGATGGCGGGATCTGGCAACGGCACCGCAGACGATTAGCTTTCCTACGATGAATCTGTTGGCGGGCGACTGGGAGCCACCGATCGTCGAGGGCAGCGGCGAAATCCGGTTTGGCTCTCCTAACAGTTTCGAATATACACTTTCAGGATTACCGAACGATCCGGCCTACACGTTGAGCCAGCTCAAACGTCAACGCGACGATAGCTATGACGGGCTGAAACGCTTCCGCCTCGTCGCCACCGCTGCTGATGGCACCGAATTTGCGGCTGGTTGGACGATTCCCAATGTCGAAACAGGGCAGTCCGGCTGGACATTCCGGGGCGATTGCGATGGGTTAATCACCGACGATGCGAGTGTGCCGGCATCGCCGACCGGTGCTACAGAAGTTCAGTTCATCATCCCGTCTCAGCACCGCGCTTCGCTGTTCTTGGCGCATTTCGTAACAACTTTGCGCGCGGATGGCGGTATCGAACCGTGTAGTGATCTCGTTCTCGAAAATGCGACGCTCCGATTTCATTTCGACACTAGCGCCGATCTACTTACCATCACGAGCCCTGGCAGTGAATTGCTTCCGCTCACCCTCACGGAAAACTGGCTGGCCGAGCCGCTGCGTGTACTGTTCGGACAACTGGTCTTTCCGAGACTGGTGGCACGAAGCTTCCCGAAAGGCGGCGCTATGATACGCGTCGCTCGAGCGCCAACATGGCATCGCGACTCCGATTGGACGGGCCTGTGGGATGAAAGCGACTTATCCGGAAGAGAAAGGTTCTGGCAACTTTACGGTGACTTGTTGCTTCATATTGCTCGTTCGGGTGAATATGAGGGGCACAAGATCACCAAACTGTATGAAGAGGTGATCCAGGCTTCGCGCGGTTCACGTTGGATCACGGCCTTGACCCTCGCTAGTAGCTGCGAAGGACTAATGCGGATGTTGTCCCCGCGTGGAAGCAAGCGGGTCGATGCCGATCAGGAAGCCGCAGCGTCGCTGATCGGACACATAAAGGCTTGGCGGGATCCTGCCAAGCCTAAGGGGACAACCGATCGACTCAAAAGCATCGCCACGAACGCGATCCACTATGCAGGAAGCACCACGCCTAAACATGTCTTAACACAACTTTGTCAGGCAGGAGTCATCACCCAGTTCCAGCTCGATGCGTGGGAGAATATCCGCAATGCAGTCATGCACGGAGATCTGGTGTCGCCCTATTCAAGTGAAGAAGACGATACGCTTCTGCTGGCGCTGGCTGCATTGTTACATGCCCTCACCCGTGAGGTAATTCGTCCGACAGTCACGTTTGGTTAAATTGGCAAACACCGCCTACTTTGTGGATCAACAGATGGGGGATCGACCATAACGGAATCTGTCGTACATTAATCGTAGTCGGATAGGGCTCCCCGCCACAGCGAGGATGGTGGTGATGCACCCGTCCTCGTTGGTCCAAAGCGAGGAATGACAGACGGGCCACCAATGATGCCGTTTGGGAGCACTGCTCATCCAGGGCAGATAGGAAATCTCGACGAAGCGGCAATGCGTCCAATTGGCCTGCTACCCGGCAAGGCGTGCCTCCAGCGCCACCGCCTCGGTCACGCCAGCCCGGATCAGGCTCCCGAGAATGCCGCGGAGCGCTTGATCGCGTACCAGAGCGCCATCGAGATCAATATAGGCATTGAGCAATGCGACAGCGCGCCGGCCGACCCCGTGATCGACCCAGAAAACGGCATTCCCCTCAGTGCGGGCCAAAGTCTTTAGCAGCAAGTCGGTCAGGAATGGAGCATGGGCAGCGTTGGGCTTCACCTCGAACAAATTCAGCATCACGAGCAGGACCATGAAGATCGGCCCGCTTCCGAACATCGTCTGGACGATCGGCAGGAAGCTGTTCGCTCGGTCGATGCCGGCCTCGAGCACATAGCAGCTCGGCGCCTTGAAGAAATTGTTGTGGTTGAACATCATCGCCGCGATCGGGGTCCCGATGTGGTGCTCCACCGAATAGTCGATCCGAATTCCCGCTCGGCGCCAGCCCGCGCTGTCGATCAACCGTGCGGCGAACGCGCTCCGGACCCACGCCGCTTCTGACAGCGGCAATACGCCGCGATTGAACAGCGCATCGTCGACTGCGAGGAGAAGGTGACCGGCCGCGTCGTAGAAGTGACGATCCGGGAGCGCGATAACCTGCTCTATGAAAGCCTGGCTGGCGCTTTGGCCGAGCGTGGCGGCGATCCGCGGCATCAGTGGATAATAGCGCGTGTTCCACTCGTCCGGCGCGCTGGACAATTCGCGATCGACCTGGAGCCCGAGGCCGTTGGCATGCACGGTCCAATCGGCATAAGCGAGCACCAGCGCCGCCAACGAAGCCGCCTGATCCGCCGCCATCTGCGCGGCGACCGACTTCAGCCACAGCGCACCGGCCTGGGCGTCGAATCGCCAACCGCCCGCTTCCTCAGGGACTTCGTCCTTATCCTCATCCTCATCCTCGATGTCCCTTGCCGGGCCGATCCGGATCGAGCGACGGTGAACGCGGTCGTGCGGCGGCAACTCGGTCCAAGCCGGCTCCTCCGAGCTCCCCGCCAGCCAAGCGATCTCGGCATCGACCGCTGTGCGTGCTCGGTCGGCTCGCGTCGCCTTCGCGGCCGAGAGCTGCTCGGGCGTGCAATCATAGCGGTGCGCCGGCGCGATGGCGGCCTTCAACGCGCAGCGCAGGATCGCAGCTGGCATCCGGGCATCCGCAGCGGCGATTTGCTGGTAGCTCGCCGCAAAACCATGCGCACCGGCGGGATTGCTGCGCGCGGCAAGCTCGAGCAGCGTGCGCCGGTCCTCGTCGCGGCCGAGACGCACCCATAGATAAGCGATACCCGCGCTGGCGATCGCGAGGGGATTGAACCGGATACCGTCGCGCATGCGATGAACCGGGTCCTCCGCCTCGGCGTTGGCACGGCCGAATACTTCCCGGATCCACGCCTCATGCTCGGCCACCAGTTCGGGCGTGCCATCGCGCGCGGCGACCAGCGCCGCACTCCACACGGTCTGGCCTTGCATCCAGCGCTCGTCGCCGCCCTCTGCGCCGAGTGCATCCATGTGCGCGCGGCCATATTCGACTGCATGCTCGGCCATCGCAGGCGAAGTCCCCTGCTCGAGCGCGGCATTGAGCGCCTGCTCTACGGCGGTTTCCCGAGCGCGGGGCGAATGCTCAGCTGCCAGCCTAGCCGTTATGGTCGCTTCTTCGCCCGGCGCTTCGAACATCCAGCCACCCTCGACCGGACGGTAATTCGCAGGATTCGTGCAGTTGAAACCATGCAGCGCCATCAGGGACGGGCTGGCGAAGGTGTCCTCGGGGCCCGGCGGGCCGAGCCGCTCGATCGCCTGCGCCTGCAACGCTCGAAGCCGCTCAAAGCTTGCATCCTTTTCGCCTAGCGCGAAGAGCCCAAGCAGATTTTCCAGCGAGGCCTGGCGCGAAACTCGGCCGGTCAGGCTGGACAGTTGGACGATACCCTTTGGCTCGTCGGGACCGATATCGCCCCTGCCTAGCAGGTCCATCTTCGGCATCATGTCATAGGCGAGCCGCTGGCGATCGTTGCCGAGCAATTGAGCGCACGCCACGAACGGCACCGCCGCGGTCCTTGTCTTCGGCCAGTGCGACAGGATCAGATCGACCGCGACAAGCAGGTAGGCAGCGGAAGAGCCTGGCGGTCCGAGCATGTCCTTGAGTACATCCGCTACGTCCTCGCCGGCTTCGATCCGCCGATGGCCCCAGACTTCAAGCGCCATCAGGGCCGAAACTACCGAATAGGGATCGCTGTAAGGCCGGCTGAGTCCATAGGATTCGACCCACGGGAAGAAGCGCTCGCCGTCCTCGAACGCGAGCCAATAGCCATTGTAGCCGGGATCGGCCCTTCCGGATCGTTCGACCACCACATGATCGACGAGCGTCCGAACGAGGCGCAGCCCCTCATCCGGCGATGCGATCAGCAATTCCAGGAAGGGACCTTGGGCGGGGGAGGACGGCAGGAAGCTCGAGTCTAGATAGCCGACGACATCGTCCCGATAGCTACGGCCAAGCCCACGATCCCGCGCCTCGCGCGAAATAAGCCCGCGCAGTGTGAGATCGGCCAACTCCTTTGGCGCGGCTTGCGCAAGCTGACCGCGATAAGACATCAGCGACTTGATCACTTCCTCGGGGTGCTCACGCTCCGAAACCGCCTGAAGGTATGCTTTCGCGATCTCTGGATCGCTGCTGGCAAAGGAGACCAGGATGCGGCGCAAGTCGGTCTCGAACCCGTGAAGTTGCGACCAGGTCAGGTCCGTGGTCAGGCCCGGCTCTCGGCTACTCGCGAAGGGCGCGCCGCGCTCGGACTCGACGATGCTGAGCCAATCATAGACACGGGCGACGATCGCCTTAGTATAGCTCGTCGCGCCAAGCGTGGCGACGGAGAAGCGCTCAAAGAGGGTCAGCACATCGTCGAGCGCGCGGGCCGGCAGGATGCGGGAATTGCGCAGCGCGAAGGCCACGAGGCGTCCCCAGCTGGCATTTGAAGGCACGAAAAAGGGACCGCCAAGAACGCTGACGTCCATGCCAGCCTGCGCGAGCAGCGCACGGCCGTCCTGGGACTCGACGGCGAGCGTGGTGTGGATTGCCTCGCGGAGCAATTCGCCATCTTGGACAAGCAGCGCGTCTTTCGCGCGCTCAAGCAGCTCTCCGCTGATCTCGGAGCGCACAAGCGCCAGGATCGCGGGCCTGCGCCACGACACATGCGCTGCGCCTGCGTCGAGGAAGCCGAGCAAATTGCTCCAGGGCTGGCTGTCGCCAGACCGCTCCAGTGCGAACCGTGCGGCCAGGTCCATCGTGCGCGAGAACGCCGAGGGCAAGGGCTGGTCGATCGGCAGGTTTTCCAGTGAATTCCGCTCGTGAAGGCGTGCGGCGCCTGCCCACTCCCGCAGCACGTCATGGCGAAAGGCCAGCTGGTCGGTCGCGATCTCGACCACCGTCTCGCGCGCGATCAGCGCGTCGATCGCCGCGGAATCATGCTCTCGCGCATCAATCGAGCCCTTTCCGTCCAAGGCTGCATCGGCAAGATCGGCGAGAACACGCCGACGCTCGCGCCGGCCAGTCGGCGGACCGTCGCCCGTGCGCCACCATTCCTCGGCCATCCCGACTTCAGAACGGAATCCCCGGCCATGATCGGGAAGCGCGGCCAGCCGCGCCAGCCGGTAGGGGTTACGCACGATAGCCTTGGCGGGATGGCCGTCCGCCAAAAGCGTCTTGAGCTGGGGGGCGCCCTCGCGCAGCGCCTCAATCTCGGCTTCGTCGAGGTCTTCCACCAATACCGGCGGAGCGGCCCCGAGCTGCGTAATTGCATTGGCTGGAAGCCAGCTCGGCTCCTCCACGCCGAACTCGCGCCGAGCAGTCACGATTACCCGGAACCCGCGAATGCCGGCGGCTTCGCGTACCAGATCGACGACCGTGGCACGCCCGCTCGCACCCGAAAAGAAGTCGAGGCTGTCGACGAGCAGAATACCCCCGCCCTGTGCCGCAAGATCGCTGAGAAACTCGCGAGCGGTTCCGGGCACATGCAACGTATCCTTGAGCACCGCCCAGCCCGGCCCGACCGTTCGATTGGGCGTAAGCAGGATCACCCTGCTCTCCGGCTCAATCTGCTCCACAAAATGGCGCAGCACCGCTGACTTGCCGACGCCCGCGCCGCCCCGGACCTCGACGTAGCGGCCGATGTCGAGTGCGCTGTGAACGGCCTTGATGATACCATGTCGGGGCAGCACGACGCCGGCGATATCGCGATCGATGTCCGCCAAGGCATGCCGCGTCATCTCGGCTAGCGCTGCGCTGGCCGCACGGAAGTCGCGGCGGCCTGCGAGCAGGAACTGCCGACCGCTGGCGATCGCATCGACAAGGTCCTTGCCATTGATCTCACCGCCGCCGGCCGCGGCGTTGTCGAGCGCCTGCGTTCCCAGCCACTCCCACAGCGTCGTCGCGTTTCCGGGTGAACCCGGGTCGAGAGCCCGCGTCGTCCGCTCGACCGAAAGCGCATGATCGGCCGAACCGGTAATGCCGAAATCGAAGGGGAGGATTTGGAATCGCCGCAGCACCGTCCACAGGCGCTCATCATCAACCGGCTTGGCGGTATCGCCAAGCTGTTCACGGAAGGTCGCGACGAACCGCCGCATATCCTCATTGCCCTCGCCGGGATTCGCCACTCGCGCGAAGAAATCAGTGCGCGACAGTTGCCGCGCCCATGTCAGCAGATCCTGATACGCACCGTCGATCTTGGCTGAGCGGCGGGCGATTGCGACCGCGAACCGGTGTTCCGGATCGGCGAGCGCACCCTTGTCGATGGCTGCGGCAATTTGGGAAACCACATCGGCGAATACCGTGTCCCCGGGTGCGAAGGTCACCGTTCGCTTGACCTGAATCTCGAGCGTCACCGGCACACCGCCTGCGCCCCGAGCGTGGACGATCACATCGTCGAGCGGAAATCCGGCCGATGCTCGCTGCAGCCCGACCCGCTCGATCCGGACGCCCGGAAGGCCACGCGCATCTGCTTCGATCAGCATCGCAAGCAGGTAATGCGCCGCGACATCGGCTTCGAAGCGCGGCCCGGCAGGGCCGCTTGCCGCCGGGCTCGACGCCTTCTTCGGAGCGGAGCGCGACTTCGGCTTGGCCTTTCCCGCAGCCGGCTTGATCCGGCGGTTGGCGGCTGACTTCTTGTCTCCGTTCGATGATGCTCCTGATGCGGTCACGAGATCAGTTTACCAGCCGCGTCTCGGGAATGCATTATTTGCCTTCGCTTTGGTCCACAGCCTGAGCGCCGTCTTGCGATCGAGCCGGTTTGGCCGGCGGATAGAGGCTAACGCCGCCGGTGGTCTTTTCGGTGACGAGCCAGGCCAGCGATACCCAGGGATTGTAGCCGGCGACGCGGGTGGGCGAGTGTTGAGAGGCACCCGGTCGCGCTGAGGCTGTGCGGGGAGACGGCACGCGCCAGCCGGTGGCCATGCCGTGCCGCGCGAGCTCGGCGATGAAGGCCGCCTCGCGCTCGGGCGAGAGGGGCATGCCGTTTGCCACGACAGAACGATAGCTGGAGACCGGCGCGAGCGCGCCGGTTAAGCTGGCGTTATCTCCAAACGCAGGCCGGCAGCCTCAAACTAATTTTGGAGAGCTGAAATTCGCCGTTGACAATGCCAACCGCACCTTTCAAATGGAAGTTTAGGAGGCCAAACGGCTATTTGGCCTCCTCAAATGACAACTCAACACACGGAGAACACCATGTACCTAGTCATCACCGACAAAGAGCTTAGCAAATTCTCCCCCTCGACGCGAGCGGAATTGATGGCGGCGGCATTCCCGAAGGCCTACGTCGATCCTTCCGACTTCCCGCCTGGCTTCGGCGAGGACGACTTCGAGGACGTGGTCGATCTGACGCCGGGACAGGTTGAGGAGTTCATGAACGGCTGCGCCGACGTCACGGTCGCCGGGCTCAAGATCATTGCTGAGAACGGGCCGAAGATCCACGCCAGCCTGCTCGACGAGGCGGGGATTGAAAACTACGGCCACTTCCAAGGCAGCGTGACCAAGCGCACCCGCACGATCACGAAGAACAAGAGCGCTTTCCTGTTCGCGTGGGACAATTGGCAGGATGCCGCGGACGGGGTCGGCCACTACGCTGTGACGCAGGCGACGTTCCGCTCGCTGCGCATCTACTTCAAGCTCGACTGATCCGCAGCTACGTCGCGACGAGAGGGCGGTCCCGACCGGGGGCCGCCCCTTTTGTATGCCTTCAAGGTAGGCGTCGTGCCCCCTTGCATTACCCGTGAGCACGCCGAGCCGCCCCTAGCGAAGAAGAAAACTCGCGCCTGGGTGCAGAGCCTAGCAAAGGGCCGGTGTCGCCCGGCTGTCCAGATCCAGCGCATGAGGGATATGGGCGCTACTCACCACGCAGTAGTTGTGCTCGGGACCGTACGGAATGCCGGAGGTTTGGTGGTTGCAATCGCGGTTATTATTGCGGCCTCGACCTCAAGTGAGCCAAGGGCAGCTTCTGGGAAGACGCAGTCGAGTAATGGACGTCTCGATTTGGGGCGCGAAGCTGCCACTCGATCGCTCGATGAATGAAAGGCAGCTTACCGCCTTCACGCCTTTGATACCGGACTGTCGGAATCGTCCAACAACCCGGTCAAATGATCGGATGATATCCAGTGCTACGCAATGTCTGGTTTTCACTACGGCAATTTCGACTGAGAAGGCCCGGGATGAGGCGCAATCCCGCCGTTATCGATTTCGCCCGCGATCCGGAGACGGGCGGTCGGGCGTCGGCAAATGGCGCTTCTGACGTTCGGCCAACAAAATCTGGGCATGGCGGGCAGCAAAAACCTCGGGCGTGGCATTCATCTTTTCGTGCTTGTCGAGGAACCCGCGAACATCCTGGGCCAGCTTTCGATCCTCGGCATTACCGGTAGAATCGAGCGCAGCGGCGGTTTGTCCGTAGGCATCGCGGATTTCATCCCAGCGCCGGGTTCCAATCGCGACGAACGCAGGCAACGCCTCCTGGCCGCGCGCGACTGCAATGGCCTGTTCATTCGTTCGCCGGTCTGAATCCGACATCAGACGACTGCCCTCGCTGCGAAACCGCGCGCGCAATTTGACCAGCGCCATGCTCGATCCCGCCACGCCGTGGCCGCGCGCGCGGCGCGGTGTCGCCTCGGCCGCAACCCCGCGGTCGCGCAGCTCGCGCGCAAATCGCTCACGAAACCGATTCAACTGAACGGGGCG
>JANONQ010000520.1:0-1607 GCA_031420935.1 Novosphingobium sp.
GCTCAAGGATTCGCTGGGCGATCTCGCCGGCGTGCCGACCCGGCAAGGCTCGGCGTTCGAACCCGCGACCCCCAAAGATCGCAATTCGACGCTGACCGACCGCTACCTCGCCGCCGGGCTGATCCCGCTGGGCAAGACCAATGTTCCCGAATTCGCCCTGATGACCACGACCGAATCGCGGCTCTATGGCCCGGCGCGCAATCCGTGGAATACCGGCCACATCACCGGCGGCTCGTCGGGCGGAGCGGCGGCGGCGGTGGCCTCGGGGATGGTGCCGGTGGCCCATGCCAACGATGGTGGCGGTTCGATCCGCGTGCCGGCGTCGTGCTGCGGGCTGGTCGGGCTCAAGCCGACGCGGGCACGCACCGCGATCGGCCCGCTGGTCGGCGATGGCTGGGGCGGGCTCGAGGTCGAACATATCGTCAGCCGCAGCGTCCGCGATACCGCCGCGATGCTCGATGCCACCGCCGGCCCGGCACCAGGCGATCCCTATTGCGCGCCGCCTGCCCCGCCGAGCTGGCTGGAAGCGGCGGCCAAGCCCCCCGGAACCTTGCTGATCGCGCATATCCGCACCCGCCCCGATGGCACGGCGCTGCATCCCGATTGTCTGGCCGCAGTCGATCACGCTGCCGCGCTGTGCACCGCGCGGGGTCACCGGGTCGAGGAGGTCGATCCGGTCAAAGCCTGGAGGATGGGGCCGGAGCGGTATTCGCACTTTGGCGATTGCTATGGCGCGCTTTACGCTTCCAGCCTGGTCTCGCAAATCGACACGATCACCGCGCAGACCGGACAAGCGCCCTCGCCCGACAATCTCGAGGCCTACACGCTCGCGCTGTACGAAATGGGCAAGAGGGTGACCGGCGGGGCATACCAGCAGGCATGGACTTTCATGCATCAACTAGGGCGCGAGATGGCGGAGTGGCACGCAAGCTGGGATATCGCGCTCACCCCGACGCTGACCCAGCCGCCGCTCGAATTGGGCGCGCTCGATCCGCAGTCGCCGGATATTGCCGCGACATTTGCCACCATGGTCGGCTTTTCTTCGTTTGCTC
This sequence comes from Novosphingobium sp., assembly GCA_031420935.1. GTDB lineage: Bacteria > Pseudomonadota > Alphaproteobacteria > Sphingomonadales > Sphingomonadaceae > Novosphingobium. Next base: position 1,053 of record JANONQ010000520.1, read on the forward strand.
CGCTCCAGAATTCCACCGGGCAACCAGCGCTCAGCCTGCCGTTGCACTGGAACGCGGACGGGCTGCCGATCGGCACCCAGCTGATCGGACGGTTCGGCGAAGAGGCGCTGCTGCTGCAACTGGCGATGCAGCTTGAGGCCGCCGACCCGTGGGAACCGCGCTGCCGGGCAATGCGCGCCAACTTGTGAGCCAGCCCCACTTTCACGAACTTGGCGACGGGCGGCGGATCGCCTTTCGCCACACCCCCGGCGCCGACCCGGCGCTGGTGTTCCTGCCCGGCTACCTGTCGGACATGAGCGGGAGCAAGGCGGGCGCGGTATTCGCCTGGGCGCAAGCGAACGGGCGCGCCTGCCTGCTGCTCGATTATTCGGGCTGCGGCACCAGTTCGGGCGCTTTCGCCGAGGGCACGCTGTCGCGCTGGGCCGAAGAGGTGGTTGCGCTGATCGAAGCAAAGTGCGCCGGGCCGGTGATCCTGATCGGCTCGTCGATGGGCGGATGGCTGATGCTGCTGGTCGCACTGGCATCGGGCGCGCGGGTCGCCGGGGTGATCGGCAT
>JANONQ010000521.1:0-3295 GCA_031420935.1 Novosphingobium sp.
CAAGACGATCGAGGCCGAAGCCGCGCACGGCACGATCACCCGCCACTATCGCCAGCACCAGCAGGGCAAGGCGACCTCGAGCAACCCGATCGCCAGCATCTTCGCCTGGACCCGCGCGCTGATCTACCGCGGCCGCTTCGACGACACCCCCGAAGTGGTGGCGTTCGCCGAGACGCTTGAGAAAGTCTGCATCGAGACCGTCGAGAGCGGGGCGATGACCAAGGACCTCGCGATCCTGATCGGCCCCGAGCAGGCGTGGATGACCACCGAGCAGTTCTTCGAGGCGATCGTCCAGAACCTCGAAGCGAAGATGGTGGGCTGAGCGACCGCGGCTTGGGCGTTTAGGTGATGAAGTACATCCGCGCGCAGCACTCAACATGCGCGTTAAAGGGGTGGGGGATGCACGGTTTGAAAGAGCCGATGCGAGGGTAGGCGGCGAGCGGCATGTAGGAAAATGAAAAGGGCGATCGGCCTTTCCCGCGCCCTTTGACTTCTTGCGATCGCACCCACCACACCCACATCCGTCACCCCGTGGTTGACGCGGGGTCCCGCTTTTCTTCGAGCGACGGTGCCGCGCCAAGGCAGCGGGACCTCGCGTGAAGCACGGGACGACGGCGGATTTGGGGTGGTATCCTGCCAGGCGGCTTTCCGCGAGCGAAACGGAATAGCTGCCGTCCGACATCCGGACAAGATCGGGCCGGGCCTTCACGCCAACCGCAGATGGACGTTTGGAGAAGCGCCGCGCGGCGGCGCGCCTAAGCCTCGACGAAAAGGCGTTTGGCTGTCCAGCCGCCAACCATCGCACCTAGAACCTGCGCCACGACGAACGCTGGAACATCGATCGGTGCAATCCCGGCAAAGCTGTTGCTGAGGCTGCGCACGATCGTGATCGCAGGATTTGCGAAGCTCGTTGACGAGGTGAACCAGTAGGCGGCGGTAATGTAGAGCGCGACCGTGGCCGGCACCCAGGCCGGACGATGTCGCACGGTGCCGAAAATTGTCAGGACGAGACCGAACGTCGCGACAAATTCGCCGACCCACTGACCGACGCCCGACCGTGCTCTGAGCGAGTATTGCAAAATCGGCAGATCGAACATGAGGTGGACGGCAAATGCGCCGAGCACGCCACCTGCGAGCTGAACTGCCACAAACGCAGCAAACTCTTTCAACTCCAGCTCGCCGCGCCTCGCCATCACGAGCGACACCGCAGGATTCAGATGCGCGCCCGAGATCGGTCCAAAGATCGTGATCATCACGAACAGGATGGCACCGGTCGCCAACGTGTTGCCGAGCAGGGCGACGGCCATGTTCCCGCCCGAGAGGTTCTCCGCCATCACGCCCGAACCGATCACGGTGGCGAAAAGGAAGAACGAGCCGAGTCCTTCGGCTGCGAGACGCCTTGCAAGTTTTACAGGCGTGCTCAGGTTAACAACGAGCTTGGCGTCGCCCCCTCGGTCCTTCCGATTCCTGACAGCTTTGACTTCAACTCCAACTCTTCGAGAGCTTCCGGGCGCAGCGCAAGCAGCAGTGATATGCGGTTCTTGAGATAGCGCATCGCCGTCTCGAACGCTTCGCGCTGTCCATCGCCTTCGACCGCCGCCGGGTCTTCGATCCCCCAGTGCGCGGCGATCGGCTTGCCCGGCCAGACCGGACAGCTTTCGCCCGCCGCACTGTCGCAAACGGTGATGATGAAATCGAATTTTGGCGCGTCGGCAGCAGCAAACTCATCCCAGCTTTTCGAGCGGAATGCGCCGGTGTCATAGTCGAGCTGGTCAAGCAGCCGCAATGCGCCCGGGTGGACTGCGCCTTTGGGAAAGCTGCCTGCCGAAAAGGCCTTGAAACGTCCCGCGGCAAGGCGGCCCAAAATTGCCTCCGCCAGGATCGACCGCGCCGAATTGCCGGTGCACAGGAACAGGACTTTGTAGCTGCGCTCGCTCATGCCGCCGCACCGCAGCACGGCGCATCTTCGGTAAGTTCGGGCTTGGGCGGGCAGCATTCACCTTGCGGCGTAATTGGCGAACAGCATTGGCCCGATGCGGCATTGGCCGACTCCAGCGCATCGCGATTGGAATGGCCCTGGGCGACCACTTCATTCGGGATATTGTCGCCGTAATCCGTCGCCTCGCCGTTGGTGTGGAAGGCTTCCCAAATCACGCCATCGGGATCGGTGATCCAGTTCTTCTCGGACCGGGCATAGCAACAGGTGGTCGCACCCTCCTCCAGCACCGGCCGCCCCGCGCCGCGCAGGCGGTCAAAGACTTCGGCAAGCTCGTCGGGGGTTTCGGCCTGAATGCCGATATGCTCAATGCCCTTGGCGGTGTGGTCGCTGCTGGAAATCGCAAAATTGATGCGCGGGTCGTCGAGCATCCACTTGGAATAGTCGCGTTTTTGAACGGTTGGATCGGCGGCGAACAGCGCCGAGTAAAAGTCGACCGAAGCGGCGAGGTCGGAGACGCCAACATGGAGGTGCATCCGTTTCATCCGGAAATCCTTTCGGGAGTGAGAGAGGTATTGGGTTCGCAAACAGCGTTGGGCGCGCAAGCCTCGCCGCCACAGCAATTTTCCATAAGGTAGCCGACAAGGCCGCTCATCGCGGTATAGTCCGCCGAATAAATCAGCGACCGGCTTTGCCGCGTCTGGCGAATCAGCCCAGCGCGGGTCAGGTGAGCCAGATGGAAGGACAGCGAAGAATTGGGAATGTCGAGTGCTTCGGCAATTGCGCCCGCCGCCATCCCGCCTGCGCCCGCCTGAACGAGCAACCGGAACAGCGCGAGGCGGTGGTCATGCGCCAGCGCACCAAGCGCGAGGATCGTTCTGTCTGCATCAAATCTGTTGGTCATGGCAATGACTCACGTTTCGAGAATTATCGAAATAGTAAGTGCATCATAGTTGTCAATGATATTTCTGGTATTATCGAATTGTAGCCCCTGTCGCTCACGGCTCCGTTGCACGAAAGAGGTGCTGCGGTGTTGATATGAGGCGATGGGCGCATCCCGGATGGGGATGCCAATGGCCAACATGACTCACCGGGCGGTTGTCATTTCGCGGGAGCGGAGTGCGTTCCGTTCGGCCCGCTTACCAGCTCAGGCACAATCCGGTCCACTGTGCAGCGGACTTTTCGGTTTGTGCTCGAAAGATTGGTGCGGGCGGTGGGAATCGAACCCACACGGGCAAATGCCCAACGAATTTTCATACCAGCTACGGCTTTCGCCGCCACCCTCACCCTCGATCGGGTTGGGCGTTTGTGGTCTGGACTATCCCTTCACCATGCTTCGGCAAGGCCGAAGGGTAGGTG
>JANONQ010000522.1:0-4498 GCA_031420935.1 Novosphingobium sp.
TAAAGTGGTGCCGGGCACACAGGTTAGCCTCGATGAAATGGAAGGCTTTGGCGATGCCCTCCAGAAGGCTGGCCACGGCGTTTTCGAAGTCGTGACCGATATCAATTTCGATGAAATACCGGGAAGCCTTACACCCCAGCAGGACATCGACTGGATGTCGGATATCTCGCGCCGGAAAAATGTGAAATTCACGTATCTGATGTTCCAGAATCCGAACCAGCCGGACAAATGGCGCGCAAATTTGGCCATGACAAGAAAGGCGCAACAAGATGGCGCGGCTATCCATCCACAAGTAAGCATGCGCCCAATCGGCATTATCATGGGTTGGCAGAGCAGCTTCCACATGTTCATGGGTCGTCCGTCCTTCGAAGGTGTGGCCAATCTGCCTTTTGAAGAGCAGATGGAAAAACTGCGCGATCCGGCGCTGCGTGCCGCCATCTTGTCTGAAAAAGCCGACAAACTACCTTTCGAAGGCACGACCTTGCGCTTTGATTTTATGTTCCGTCTCGAGCAGGAAGATGGTTCACTCGACTATGAGCCCAAGCTGGCATCAAGCGTGCAGGAACTCGCCAAGAACAAAGGCATCAGCCCCGAATCCATCATTTACGACATCATGATGGAAAATGATGGCCATGGATATATCTACGTCATTCTCGCCAACTACGGCGATTATAATCTGGATTTCGTCTATGAATTGTTGAGTGATCCGGCGGTGATCGTCGGCGGGTCAGACGCCGGAGCGCATTGCGGTGCGATTTGCGACGCTGCCATGCCAACATTCTTTCTCAGCCACTGGACGCGGGATCGTCCCGAGGGCGCAAAACTGACCATTGAGCAGGCCGTTGAAAAGCAAACCCGGGCCACGGCCCAATTTTACGGCCTCAATGATCGCGGTATATTGGCACCGGGCATGAAAGCCGATGTCAACGTCATCGATTATGCGAAATTGGCCAGTTCGCGCCCGAATATGGTGGCGGATTTGCCCGCCGGCGGCAAACGTCTGCTGCAGATGGCGACGGGCTATCGCACCACCATCGTCAGCGGCGTCGTCACGTTCGAAGACGGCGTTTCCAGTGGTGCATTGCCCGGACGCTTGCTCCGTAGCGGACCCAATGCATTCAAGCCGCAAATGGTGAACTAGAACCTATGAGGCCCCTCCCCGGCGGGGAGGGGTGCACTGGGTCAGGATCACTAGGTCACATACCCATAAACAGGATTGAGCGAACCCGCTGACGCGGGACTGGAGTTGGTATTGGGGACTCATTGTCGGCCGAGACGCCAAGCGCCCTGGCGATGGCCGTGCGCTGGCCTTCCTCGAGGAGGATGCCGCCAAAGAAAGGCAGGCACGCGCGGCGATTAAATGGCTCAGCCTGCCTGGGAAGCGAGAACGACAAGGCAGGTAGCCTCTTGTCCGCGAGCCAGGCCGGATCGTAGGCGAACTGCATATCCCCGTCGGGGCCAAGGTAGAGGCAGCCTGTGATCCGGCCATCCCGCCACACCGAGAGGCGATTGCTCATGAATTGCTTTCCGGCGGGGTTATCTGGATGCTGCAGCCAAGGGTTCTGACCACGCGCAGCACCTTTTCGAGCTGGAGCGTCGGCCTGCCCGCCTCGAGATCGACGACCAAGCGGATGCCAACGCCGCTCACCGCCGCAAGCTCCGCCTGCTTCAGCTTTTGCGCCTTGCGTTCGCGGCGCACGATCAGTCCAACCTCGCTGCTGTCCATTTTCCCGAGCGGGGGATTATTGCAAGTTGCAGCGCATTTGAAGAGATTTGATACCGATCGGGAAATGGATCAGGCTTTCCCACTTCTTCAAACATGGTCCGCTAAATGGCGACATCGCGTTTGATATGATCTATGATCCGGCCATTACCGCCGCCATCCCGATCGATTTGACGCGCATCAAATTTGTGCAGCACCGCGCGATTAATCATGAACGCAGTCGTGACCGCCTGTTTCGCAACAGAATCTGTCGAATGTCGAAATTACGCGATGCCGCGGGCGCGCTTAGTAAGGATGGCGCGTCTTCCATATCCTTCCTAAAATCCCTATAGTCACAGGCCACTTCAACATCTTGCGAAAATGCATACAATATGAAATCGATCAACCAAATTTTATGCCTTTGTTGCGCGCAGCGGGAGAGATATTTTGATACTCTATGAACACCCTTTTTCCCCTTATGCCCAGAAGGTCAAAATTACCCTTCGCGAGAAAGCAATCCCCTTTGAAGCCGTGACCCCGCCCGATCTCGGCTCCGGCAACGATAGCGATCTGATAAGCTCTTTTGGCCCCCGCCGGGAAGTGCCGACGCTGGTGGATGATGATGGCACCTGCATTTTCGATTCAACCATCATCCTGGAGTATCTCGAAGAAAAATATCCAGCACCGCCACTGCTGCCCGCCAATCCTGCCGACCGGGCCAAGGCGCGCACCATCGAGGATATTTGCGATACCCATTTTGAAGCCATCACCTGGGGCCTGAACGAGGTGCGCTTCTTCGGTCGCGGGAAAGGTGGGCTTAACGACCAGTTGTACCAGCAGGCGATCATCCAGGTCGGCCACGCTTACGCCTGGCTCACCGCCGCGCTGGGCGACAGGGACTGGCTGGTCGGCAATACATTCGGCCGGGCGGATCTGTCGGCAATACCCATAGTGTCCGCATTCACAGTGCATGGCATTCCGCCTGCGGCCGACAGCGCCTTGGCCAGATGGATGGCGCGGGCGCAGCAACGGCCATCGGTTGCAAAGACTACCGAGGAATCGCTTGCGGTGGTGGCGGTGCTGGAAACCCTGCACGAGGCCGTGGGGGATGGCTCGTTCAAGCGCCACTACCGCGATCACCGGCTTGAATGGATGGTTCGGAGCGGCGGCTTGCAGGTGCTTTTGGACGGTCTGGGCAAAGGCGATATTCGCTTCACCCCTACCGAGCAGTTCTTGCCGTGAGCAACGATCGATATCCTGGGAGCGATGCAAGGCGATTGGTAGATACGGAACTTTTGTCCTTCCTGGAACAATATCCCCGCTATGACCTCACCGAGGCGTTGTTGCCGCAAATTCGCGCAGGCCTGCTCGAAAGAATGGGCGCGGTGCGCACATCAACAGCTTATCCAGATATCAAATGTCATGAACAGCGAATACCGGGATATGATGGCGATCCGGACGTGCGCCTGCTGATATACGAACCGCCGACCGGATCAGGTCGCCCGGCCTTGCTGCACATTCACGCTGGGGGGCATGTCATGGGGCTGCCGGAGATGACCGATGCCCAGCATCGCCGCTATGCCCATGACATCGGCTGTGTTGTTGTATCGGTCGATTATCGTTTGGCGCCGGAACATCCGTATCCGGCAGGTCTGCATGATTGTCTGGCAGCCCTGCGCTGGTTGCACGCCAGCGCAGGGCATCTTGCCATCGATCCTGCTTTAATCGGTGTTGCCGGCGAAAGTGCAGGCGCGGGCATGGCGGTTGGGCTGGCGTTGCTGGTCCGGGATCGAAATGAATGCGCCATCAAATATCTGTCACTTGTAGCGCCGATGCTTGATGATCGCACGGGGTCGAAGGACGAATCGCATCTGCGCTCGCAAGATTTGAGTTGGTCGCGCGGGTCCAATCAATTTGGCTGGAGCGCGCTGCTGGGCACTACCGAGGCAGCAGCACCAGAAGTTTATGCCGCCCCCGCGCGCGCAACATCTTATGCCGGACTTCCCGACACATTCATCTCCGTCGGCAGTCTCGATCTGTTCGCGCAGGAAAATCTGGCCTTTGCAGCGCGGCTGATGCAGGACAATGTAGGCGTTGAGATGCACCTTTATCCAGGCGCCTATCACGGTTTTGATCGCGTGCCTGAAGCCCAGCTGTCACAACACTTTGTCATGGACCGGAGCCGTGCGATCAAGCGCGCGATGGGCCGGTAGCCTAATCTGAATATCGGCGAAGGATCGCGCTAGCCGACAGCTTTATTGCCTTTGCCAAGGCGGAGAAACCAAAATGATACACCAGCAACATCCGAACGCTCTTCCCAGTCTGTTTCTCGGCGAGGCGGATGCAACCGACGAACGCCTGTGGGTTCCGACGGCCGAAGGCGTTGCGTTTCGCCCGCTCTTCCTAAGCGCCTCGGAAGGCTATTGGACCACTGTGACCAGGATACGCCGATCTGGCGTCATCTCTTGCCATCGCCATGTTGGCGCGGTGCATGCCCACACCCTCAAGGGCAGCTGGCGCTATCTGGAATATGACTGGGTTGCCCTGGCCGGCAGCTATATCTTTGAGCCCCCCGGCGATATTCATACCCTTGCCGTCGATGGAAGCCTGGGTGAGATGATGACGATTTTCCAAATTCACGGGGCGATGGTTTATCTTGACGATGCAGGCACCGTGACCGGGGTGGAAGATGTTTTCACCCGCATCGACCAGTGCCGCAAGCATTACGAGGCCATTGGCCTCGGCGGCGATACCGTCGATCAATTCATCCGCTAGGCAGCGCGAAAAAGGGAGAAG
>JANONQ010000523.1:0-2602 GCA_031420935.1 Novosphingobium sp.
GAGGAACGCCAGCGCTTTGCCGAATATATCCAGTCCGATCCGATGGCGGCCGCCCAGCTGCGCGCGCCGCTGTATGAAGACAAGGTCGTCGATTTCCTGTTTGCCAAAGCCGAAGTCACCGAGCGCGAGGTTACCCGCGAGGCGTTGCAGGAAGCGATCGAGTCCGAGGAAGGCGTCAGCGTTGGCGGCGGTCATGTGCACGGCCCTGATTGCGGGCATGACCATGGGGACGGCCACGACGCCAAGCCGGCGAAAAAACCGGCTGTGAAAAAGCCCGCAGCGGTCAAGCCCGCCGCCAAAACGGCCGAGGCCGAGCCCGCTCCGGTCGAGGTCAAGTCGGCGAAGAAGCCCGCGGCCAAGAAGGCCGAAGTCGTCCCCGCCGACGACAAGCCGGCCAAGCCTGCATCGGCAAAGAAAGCCGCTGCTCCCAAGGCTGAAGCCGCCGCTTCAGCGGTCCCGGCCCCGGCGAAAAAGCCCGCTGCAAGGAAACCCGCCGTCAAGGGCTGAAGCAGGTCGCGATCAGAGGTTGAAGGCGGTGCGCCCGGCGCGCATTCGAGCGCTGCCGGGGACAACCCCGGGGCCGCAAAGGTAAACGCCCTTGAACATCGCTCCGCCGCACGCGACATAGGCGGACCATCGCAAGAGGATTCCCATGATCGATCTGTTCGGCCACAACAGTGCCCAAGGCAAGTTTTCGCACGACCCCGTTACCGGCGCGCTGGTGCCGATGGTGGTCGAACAGACCAGCCGCGGCGAGCGCAGTTTCGACATCTTTTCGCGCCTGCTGCGCGAGCGTATTGTCTTCATCACCGGCGAGGTGGAAGACCATATGGCCTCGCTGATCGTCGCCCAGCTGCTGTTTCTCGAATCGGAAAACCCGTCGAAGGACATCTCGATGTACATCAACTCGCCGGGCGGGGTGGTGACGGCCGGCATGGCGATCCATGACACCATGCAATATATCCGGCCTCGCGTTTCCACCGTCTGCATCGGTCAGGCCGCCTCGATGGGCAGTTTTTTGCTTGCCGCAGGCGAGCCGGGCATGCGCATCGCCCTGCCGAATTCGCGGATCATGGTCCACCAGCCGTCGGGCGGCGCGCGCGGCATGGCCTCCGATATCGAAATCCAGGCCCGCGAAATTCTGCGCATTCGCGCCCGGATGAACGATCTGTTTGTCAAATACACCGGCCAGAGCCTGACCGACATCGAGAAGTCGATGGACCGCGACACCTTCCTTGAGGCTGCGGAAGCGCAAAAATTCGGCATCGTCGACAAGGTCTTCGAAACCCGCCCGGAATCGGAAAAGGTTAGCGAGCCGACGTTCAAGGAGTAGCGACGTGCTGCGGGATGCCAGCGGTTGGAAACCTTAACCTTGGCGCTTCAGCCCCTTGCAAGCTTCTCCCGCTATAAGGCGGGATTGATAAATGCGCTCGCAAGGCTAAGCTTGGCGAGTCGGTCCCCTGGGGGGCTCATAGGATAAAGCATGACTAAACTGAGTGGTTCAGACGCCAAGAGCACCCTTTACTGCAGTTTCTGCGGCAAGTCGCAGCATGAGGTGCGCAAGCTCATCGCCGGCCCCACCGTGTTCATCTGCGATGAATGCGTCGAGCTGTGCAACGACATCATCCGCGAGGAAACCAAGGCCGGCATCGCCGGCAAGAAGGACGGCGGCGTACCAAGCCCGCGTGACATTTTCGCGACTCTCAACGACTATGTCATCGGCCAGGACCGCGCCAAACGCGTGCTCTCGGTCGCGGTGCACAACCACTACAAGCGGCTGAAACACAGCGGCAAGGGCGGCGAGGTCGAGCTGTCGAAGTCGAACATCCTGCTGGTTGGGCCAACCGGTTCGGGCAAGACCCTGCTCGCGCAGACGCTGGCGAAAACCTTCGATGTGCCCTTCACCATGGCCGACGCGACCACGCTGACCGAGGCCGGCTATGTCGGCGAAGATGTGGAAAACATCATCCTCAAGCTGCTCCAGTCGTCCGATTACAACGTCGAGAAGGCGCAGCACGGCATCGTCTACATCGACGAGATCGACAAGATCAGCCGCAAGGCGGAAAATCCCTCGATCACCCGCGATGTTTCGGGCGAAGGCGTGCAGCAGGCGCTGCTTAAACTGATGGAAGGCACCACGGCTTCAGTTCCACCGCAGGGCGGGCGGAAGCATCCGCAGCAGGAATTCCTCCAGGTCGACACCACCAACATCCTGTTCATCTGCGGTGGCGCCTTCTCCGGCCTCGAAAAGATCATCGCCGACCGCCTGCAGAAGCGCTCGATCGGCTTCGGCGCGCATGTCGCCGATCCCGACAAGCGCCGGGTTGGCGAATTGCTGCAAAAGGCCGAGCCGGAAGACCTGCTGAAGTTCGGCCTGATCCCCGAATTCGTCGGCCGTCTGCCGGTGATCGCGACGCTGGAAGACCTCGACATCGAAGCTCTGGTCAAGATCCTGAGCCAACCGAAGAATGCGCTGGTCAAGCAGTTCCAGAAGCTGTTCGATCTCGAAGACGTGGCGCTGACCTTCACTGCGGACGCCTTGGAGACCATCGCCAGGAAGGCGATCGACCGCAAAACCGGCGCGCGCGGGCTGCGCTCGATT
>JANONQ010000524.1:0-1932 GCA_031420935.1 Novosphingobium sp.
ACCGGTCGACGGCGCGCAGCGCGGCGTGCTGCTGATCGGCAATCCGTTCTCGATGCTGGCCGGGCTGCCAGCGCTGCTGTGGTGCCTGTGGGCCGGACTGTGGCGAAAGCGCGGCGACGCACTCGCATTCGCCGCGCTTTACGGTGCCGCGCTCGGCCTGTGGCTGGCAACCGCCAAGCCGATCCAGTTCTATTACCATTATCTGCTGCCCGGCACCTTCCTGATGGCGTGCCTGGCGCTGGCGCTCGATGCGGTGTGGACCAGAGGCGGCAAGTGGCGCTGGGCGCCACTATTAAGTCTGGGTGCGGCGCTGGGGATGTTCGTCTATTTCTATCCGATAATTTCCGCCGCCCCGCTGCACGAGGGGCGGCAGTCCTACGCCAAGTGGATGTGGCTGGATAGCTGGCGTTAATCTTGACGGCGCCAAGGGGCGGCAATGCGAATATCATCACACCGATTTGTTATTGCCCAATCTTCGGATAAGAATGAGCCCATGCTTGAAACTTTCGCACTTTCCGCCGAGACACTTGCGGCCGTTCTGGATCAGAGCGTCGATTGCATCAAGCTGATCGGCAACGACGGTGCCGTCCAATGGATGAACGCCAACGGGCTCTGCGCCATGGAGATCGACGATTTCAGCGTCGTACACGGCAAGCAATGGGCCGATCTCTGGCCGGAGGACGCGTGGTCCATGATCGCCGAGGGGCTGGCGAAGGCGCGGGCGGGCAAGCCGGCGCGCTTTGACACCTTTTGCCCAACCGCCAAGGGTTCGCCGCGGTGGTGGAACGTGTCGATTTCGCCGGTTAGCGACGTTGAAGGCGGCGAGGCCGGGTTCCTCTCAATCTCGCGCGATGTCACCGAGGTCGAACTGGCGCGCCAAGCGATGGAAGTCATCGCCGCCGAACTGCGCCATCGCCTGAAGAATACTTACACCATGATTGGTAGCCTGCTCAACGGTTTCGCGCGTGGCACACCTGAGTACGAAAATTTTGCGCGCGACATGCAGGCGCGATTGATTTCGCTGAGCGCGGCGCAGGCACTATTCTCGACGCATGACGCGCCTTGCGAGCTCTCCGCGCTGGTCACGGCTCTGATGTCGCCGTTCGAAACTCCCGGCTGTCACATGGAAATCGCCGGCACACCACAGATCGCCATCGCTCAGCCGCAGGCGGACGCGATTGCGCTGGTACTGGGGGAACTGGCAGTCAATTCCGCAAAATACGGGGCGCTGGCGCATGGCGGCAGCGTGTCGATCCGCACCACATGCGGCGGCGGGCAGCTGTCCATCACCTGGGAAGAAAATTTCCCCGGTGCGGCCCTGACCGATTCACGGCAAGGGGGGCAGGGGCACCGGCTGATCGAGCGCATCGTGCGCCTGCGCGGCGGAATGCTCGGTATCGAGTGGCGGGACAAGGGGTTGACGATGAGCCTGCGGCTGCCGCTGGGTTAACACCGGCGGCGACGTTACGCTGGAGGGGGTCGAGGAGATCGCCGCGGCACCGGCGGGTTTCCGCGAAATTGTTTTGTTGGCAAGCTGCTGGCGAAGGTGGCAGAGGCCGGGTGAGAACCGGGATTGCCGGGAAGAAGGGACCGCATCATGGCTACCGCAACGCTGACCCCGCCGCTCCGCAGCACGGCCAATCCGGCCCCCGTCCGCACCGCCAATTCGCTGCGGCGCACCTCCAGCATCGACGTCAGCTGGCCTGAGGGCGAACAAGGCGACCGGCTTTTCATCGCCCGGGTCCGGGATTATCATACGCCGGCGAACGGCGGTCCGGGGACGGTTGTGGACGAAGCGGAATTCCGCGCCGCCCTTGCGCAGGACAAAACCATCACCGCGATCACCGCCACCCCCGCGCCTGCCGGGCTCGATCGGCTCGTCGGAATGCGTGGCGGCAATCATTTGCGCCTGTTCATCAAAGAGACGATGCC
>JANONQ010000525.1:0-2435 GCA_031420935.1 Novosphingobium sp.
GGCGATCCTCTTATATGGTCCCGGTCGGACGTGAACGGGAAAAAATTGATGGCAGATGCATCCAGCGACCATTGGAACAATGTTTACGCGACCAAGGCCGACGACAGCGTCAGCTGGTTTGAACAGTCGCCGTCATTTTCATTGGCGCTGATTGAGGCTGCGGCAATTGGCCTGGGCGCGGTGATTGACGTCGGCGGCGGTGCGTCCCGATTGGTCGATGCACTCGTTGCAAGAGGTCACGCCCGCGTTGCGGTGCTCGATCTGTCTGCGCGGGCGCTCGAAATCGCCCAAGCGAGGCTCGGCGCACAAGCGGGCGGTGTCGAGTGGATTGTCGGAGATGTGACCGAATGGGTGCCCACCAGCCGCTACGACCTCTGGCACGACCGCGCTACCTTCCACTTTCTGCTCACGCCCGATGATCAGGTCGCCTATGCCAAAACTCTGCATTCCTCCCTCAAGCCGGGTGGCGTCGCGATCATCGGCACCTTCGCCCCCGATGGTCCGGAAAGATGCAGCGGACTACCAGTGGCCCGCCACGATGCGGCCAGTATCGGCCGAATTATTGGACCTGATTTCACCTTGACAAACGAGCGGCGCCATAAGCACACTACGCCGGGCGGCGCGGATCAGAAATTCCAGTTCAGCAGTTTCAGAAAGGCTGACTGAGCCGGCCGACGTTTCGCGCTTTGCCAGTGCCGCGCATAGACAAACGTTCTTCCGCCCCGAGCGCCACCACATCGCAGTGATCCGCGTGCCGCCCGGCCACTCCCATACTGGGCGATCCCAGGAGCTTCCCCTGCAACTGCCAGCCCGCGGACACGGCTTGGTTTCGCGGCCAGGACGCGCCGTGGCGACTACTGCTCAGAACCAGAACCTGATGCCTGCAACAAAATTGACTGCGTCGGGATCTTCCCCCGCAAGACGCGCATAGCGCGCGGTATCGCCAGTCTTGCCGGACCATTCGACCCCCACATAGGGCGCAAATTCCTTGCGTATCTCGTAGCGCAGCCGTGCGCCCAGCTCGAACGTCGAAAGCCCCGAGCCCACGCCGATTGCGGGCACGTCTTGCGCCGCGAAATTGAACTCGGCCCGAGGCTGAAGGATAAGCCGCTGGGTGATCCGCTCGTCATAGCTGGCTTCGAGCCGGGCGTGCAGATCGCCTTTGTCGGAGAGGAATAACTGGCCGGTCACGTGGAACCAGTAGGGCGCGATTCCCTCGACGCCGGCGACGGCGTAGGTCCGTGACGGATTGGGCACGATATCGTGCCGTAGGCCGAGCTGGGCGTTCCAGTACGGCGAAATCGCGCGCGAATAGAGTGCCTGAATTTCAACATCTTCAATTGGCTTGCCGAAGGTGCCTTCGCCCTCGGTCCTGACCAGCAGCCGGTCGAGATCGCCACCGAACCAGGCTTCGCCTTCCCAGCGGTAACCGTCTCCGCCCTTGCGCGCCTGAAATTCGGCGAGATCGAACAGGATCATCGATCCGCTGAATGCGCCGTTCTCGCGGCGCAAGGCTTCGCGCGAGCGGGCCATTACTGCCGGATCGAACAGCGCATCTGCGGCGTGATCGGTGGGCGGTGCGGGTGCCGGGACGTTTCCGGCGTCCGTCGCTTCGGGTTGCATCGCTGACATGTCATGGCCGTCGGCTTCGTTCCCGGGCATGGCCATGCCGGGCATTTCTGCCGCCTCAACTGGCGCGCTGGGCGCATCCGGCATAGTGTGTCCGGCATGGGGGTCGCTGGCCGGTTGAGCAGGCTTTGAGGGCGTAGGGGCAGACGGCTTACCGGCCGCCGGGGGCATCGCCGGCATCTCCATGCCCGGCATCGACTCCTGCGCCATCACGGGGCTGGCCGTCAGCGAAACGGGCAGAGCGAGGATGGCAACAATGGCGGGAACGAGCAGCCGGGTCATGCGCCTGCCTCCTCGCGCCGGACAGTGACGACCCGGAACATTCCCGCATGCATGTGGAGGAGCATGTGACAGTGGAACGCCCAGTCGCCGAGCCCGTCCGCTGTCAGGTCGAACGAGACCTTGCCGCCCGGCAGCACATTGACGGTGTGCTTGAGCGGATGATGGCCCGGATTGCCGGTCACCACCTCGAAGAAATGGCCGTGCAGATGGATCGGGTGCGGCATCATCGTGTCGTTGATCAGATTGACCCGCACCCGCTCCATGTGCCGGAAGGGGATCGGCTCGGTGCGGTCGCTGAACTTCTCGCCATCGAACGACCACATATAACGCTCCATGTTGGCAGTCAGATGGATGTCGATTTCGCGCGATGGCTTGCGGGCATCGGGGTTGGGGGCAAGCGACTTGAGGTCTTTGTAGGTGAGGACTCGGTGATCGACCTTTTCGAGGCCGGTCGGACGCTCGCCCGTCCGGTCCATCGGCATGGGTGACAAGCTGGCCACGCCCGGCCCCAGCTTGACCTGCGG
>JANONQ010000526.1:0-3340 GCA_031420935.1 Novosphingobium sp.
GGGATTTCGGCGGCGCTGGTGTTCCTGCCGATAGCGGTTAGCCGGCTTACCGGCGCGCATAATCCCAGTGCCGACAAGCTCAGTGAGTATGAATGCGGTTTTCCCGCCTTCGAGGACCCGCGAAGCCAGTTTGACGTGCGCTTCTACCTCGTCGCCATCTTGTTCATCGTCTTCGATTTGGAAGCGGCCTTCCTGTTTCCCTGGGCGGTGAGCCTTGATGTCACCGGCTGGCCAGGCTGGATCACGATGATGGTGTTCCTCCTCGAACTCGCCATTGGCCTCGCCTACGCCTGGAAAAAGGGAGCGTTGGACTGGGAATGAACGCCGTCACCGCGCCTTTATCATCTGGCAATTCACCCGTTGTTGCGCCCAGTCAGGACTTCTTCCTCGATCTCAACAGCCAGGTTCAGGACAAGGGCTTCCTGGTCGCTTCGACCGAGGATCTGTTCCAGTGGGCGCGCACCGGCTCGCTGTGGTGGATGACCTTTGGGTTGGCCTGCTGCGCGGTCGAAATGATCCACGTCAACATGCCGCGCTACGATATGGAACGCTTCGGCGTCGCCCCGCGCGCCTCCCCGCGCCAGAGCGACGTGATGATCGTTGCGGGAACCCTGTGCAACAAGATGGCCCCGGCGCTGCGCAAGGTCTACGACCAGATGTCGGACCCGAAATATGTCATTTCTATGGGTTCGTGCGCCAATGGCGGCGGCTATTATCACTACAGTTATTCGGTGGTGCGCGGCTGTGACCGGATTGTGCCAGTCGATATCTATGTGCCGGGCTGCCCGCCGACGGCTGAGGCTTTGCTCTACGGCGTGATGCAGCTGCAGCGCAAAATCCGCCGCGTAGGGACGATTGAGCGGTGATCCTTCGACAAGCTCAGGATGAGCGGACCTTGTGTATCGGGCATTCCCAAACCCCGCTCATGCTGAGCTTGTCGAAGCACGCGCGCAACGGTTGGACCTTGGCGTGACTGTTCTTCACTCCGCCCCCAAGATCGCCTCCAACCAAGGCGTGCTCGATGCGCTGACCATTGCGCTCGGCCCGATGATGATCGCCGCCAGCGAAGAGCACGGCGAGATTGTTCTCACCGTCGCTCGGGACCGCATCGAGGACGCGCTGCGCCTGCTGCGCGACGAGCACCAATACCAGCAGCTGATGGAAATCGCCGGGGTCGACTACCCGGACCGGGCAGAGCGCTTCGAAGTCGTCTACATGCTGCTCAGCCTGACCAAAAACCACCGCATCATGGTCAAACTCAGCGCCGCCGAAAATACCCCGGTGCCCACCGTCACCACGCTGTGGCCGGTCGCCGGCTGGCTGGAGCGCGAGGTTTACGACATGTACGGCGTGATCTTCGCCGGCAACCCGGACCTGCGCCGCATCCTCACCGACTACGGCTTCGAAGGCCATCCGCAGCGCAAAGACTTCCCGCTGACCGGCTATGTCGAGCTGCGCTATTCCGAGGAAGACAAGCGCGTGGTCTATGAGCCGGTGGAGCTGGCGCAGGATTTGCGGCAGTTCGATTTCATGAGCCCGTGGGAAGGCGCGGATTATGTGCTGCCGGGCGATGAAAAGGTGGACACAATCCCGCCGGCTCCCGCTCCGGTGGCGACCAAGCCCGAGACCCTCGGCTCGCCCAAGGTCGATATTCCCAAGACAACCGATACGCCGGCCGATACCGGGGCCGGGGAGCCCGCCAACGCGCTGGCCGCGAAAACGGTGTCACGCCCCCGCAAGACAGGCGGCACGGTTGCCGGGCAAGGGCAGGGCGAGCCCGTGCCCGAAGCCACGAACATTCCCGAACCCGGTGCGCCCGATCCGACCGAGAGCCGCCCGGCGCGCAAGCCGCGAGCGAAAAGCGCGGCCAAGCCGACGGGGAAATTGAAGTGATTCTGCCCCACCACCCCGCGCCCGCTCATGCTGAGCTCGTCGAAGCACACGCGCAACGGTTGGTCGCGGCGCGCGGCCTTCGACAAGCTCAGGCTGAGCGGGGTTTGCGTTGTGGCCCGATCAAATGGGAAGGCAAGGCATGAGCCTCACCCCTGACCAGGCCCCCACCACCGGCGACGAGGTCATCTCCAACTACACGATCAACTTCGGCCCCCAGCACCCGGCTGCCCACGGCGTGCTGCGCATGGTGATGGAGCTGGACGGCGAGATCATCGAGCGGATCGATCCGCATATCGGCCTGCTTCACCGCGGCACCGAAAAGCTGATCGAGCACAAGACCTATCTGCAGGCGCTGCCCTATTTTGACCGGCTCGACTATTGCTCGCCGCTCGCCATGGAGCACTCCTATGTGCTGGCGATCGAGAAGCTGCTCAACATCGCGGTGCCGCTGCGTGCGCAATATCTGCGGGTGCTGTTCGCCGAGCTGACCCGGATCTGCAACCACATGCTCAACCTCGGCAGCCACGTCATGGACGTCGGCGCGATGACGCCGAACCTGTGGCTGTTCGAAGTGCGCGAGGATTGCCTCAACTTCTTCGAGCGCGCGTCGGGCGCGCGCATGCACATGGCCTGGTTCCGCCCCGGCGGAGTGCATCAGGACGTGCCGGAGAAGCTGCTGGTCGATATCGGCCAGTGGCTCGACACCCGCCTGCCGACGCTGTTCAACGACGCCATGAGCCTGGTGGTCGACAACCGCATCTTCAAGCAGCGCAACGTCGATATCGCCACGGTTTCCCGGGACGATGCGGTGCGCTGGGGCTTCTCCGGCCCGATGATCCGCGGCAGCGGCATTCCCTGGGATTTGCGCAAGAGCCAGCCCTACGACGTCTATGACCGCATGGACTTCGAAGTGCCGGTCGGCACGCGCGGCGATTGTTACGACCGCTTCATGGTCCGCGTCGAGGAAGTGCGCCAGTCGGCCAAGATCATGAAACAGTGCCTCGCCGAAATGCCGAACGGCGCGATCGCCTCGGACGACCGCAAGGTGGTCCCGCCGGGGCGCGCCGAGATGAAAAGCTCGATGGAAGCGCTGATCCACCACTTCAAGCTCTACACCGAAGGCTTCCACGTGCCGGCCGGCGAAGTCTATGTTGCCACCGAAAGCCCCAAGGGCGAATTCGGCGTCTATCTGGTTAGCGACGGCAGCAACAAGCCGTATCGCTGCAAGATCAGGCCGACGGCGTTTTCGCATTTGCAGGCGATCGATTTCATGAGCCGGGGGCATATGCTGCCCGACGCGACAGCGATTCTGGGCGCGCTCGACATCGTGTTCGGGGAGTGTGACCGGTGAGTACCCACCTCGCCGTCGCCGAGCAGATGATCGCGCATTACAACGCGCAGGATGCCGACGCCTATGTCGCGCTGATGAGTAACGACGCCTGTGAGG
>JANONQ010000527.1:0-2794 GCA_031420935.1 Novosphingobium sp.
GCGCCGGTAAGCCGGCTAACCGCTATCGGCAGGAACACCAGCGCCGCCGAAATCCCGCCCGCGATGAACAGGAAGATCAGGATCGGCAGATATTGGGACAGATCGACCACAGATATGCTCTCTTCGCGCGCTGACTCGCCAGTTTTAAGTTGCCCCGCGCCCTAGTCCGCGCCGCTGCGGGGCGCAAGTGGGAGCGGCTCCGGAATTTGGCGACTTTACTCGCCACTTCCGGTAGCCGCATTGCCATTGCCGCAGTGCAGCATTATGCTGAAGCTGCTTACGCACTGTTTTTCTCGAAAGACCCCATTGCCATGACCCGGATTTCCGCCACTGACCCGATCGTCGTCCTCTCCTATGCGCGCACCCCAATGGGCGGATTGCAGGGTGCGCTGGCCGATGCCTCGGCGACCGATCTTGGCGCCACCGTAGTGAGAGCGGCGGTAGAGCGCGCCGGTGTCAGGGGCGAGGATATCGAACGCATCTACATGGGCTGCGTGCTGCCCGCCGGCCTCGGCCAGGCCCCGGCCCGCCAGGCCGCGCTGAAAGCGGGTCTGCCGCAGTCGGTTGAGGCGACCACGGTCAACAAAGTCTGCGGCTCGGGCATGCAGACGGTGATCATGGGCGCCGAGGCGCTGGCCTGCGGCTCGATCGACATGGTCATCGCCGGCGGCATGGAGAGCATGACCAATGCGCCCTACCTGCTCAAGAAGCACCGCTCGGGCGCGCGGGTGGGCCACGACACCGCCTATGACCACATGTTCCTTGACGGGCTGGAGGATGCCTATGACGGCGGCTCGATGGGGAGCTTCGCCCAGACCATCGCTGACGAATACCAGTTCACCCGCGAGGCACAGGACGCCTATTCAATCGAATCGCTGCGCCGCGCGCAGGCGGCGATTGCCTCGGGCGCGTTTGCCGGCGAGATCGCGGCCGTAACGGTCAAGACCCGCAGCGGCGAGGTTATCGTCGATACTGACGAGCAGCCCGGCAAGGGCCGTCCCGACAAGATCCCGACGCTCAAAGCCGCCTTCGCCAAGGACGGCACGATCACCGCGGCCAGTTCAAGCTCGATCTCCGATGGCGCCGCCGCAGTGGTGCTGACCCGGCAGAGCGTCGCCGACGCCAAGGGGCTGACGCCGGTGGCCAGGATCGTCGCGGTCTCCGCCCACGCGCATCAGCCGCAGCGCTTCCCCACCACTCCGGCCCCCGCGATCACCAAGCTGCTGGAGAAGACCGGCTGGCAGATCGGCGATGTCGATCTTTTCGAAATCAACGAGGCTTTCGCCTGCGTCGCCATGGTCGCGATGCGCGATCTCGGCATCCCGCATGATAAGATCAACGTTAATGGCGGCGCCACCGCGCTCGGCCATCCGATCGGGGCATCGGGCACGCGGATCATCACCACGCTGATAGGTGCGCTGAAACATAAGGGTCTGAAGCGCGGCATCGCCAGCCTGTGCATCGGCGGCGGGGAAGCGACGGCGGTAGCGATCGAGATGGTGTAGAGGGGCTGGTGTATTCTCCCGGAGCTGGCCTCGGGGAGGAATTACATTTTAGCTCAGGGCTCCCCAGCCCCCCACAGCCGGTCCTGCCGGACAAAGCCCTTGCGGCCATCCAGCTCCAGCCGGCACGAGCCAGCAGCGCAATCGCCAAGCTTGCCGACTACGCCGGGTGCCAGCCGCCAGAGCACGCGCGAGCCCGCATCCGCGTTCTCGCGCATATCGGCCGGTCCCACGCCCGCGACGATCGCGCCCCGCTCGCGCGTCAGAAAGCGGGCGAGCATCCAGCCTTTGGTCCCGCGCGGATCCTCGACCAGCCGCCAGCCTTCCTTGAGCCGCAGCACCTTCAGCGGCAGCTGCTTGCGGCGGTAGACCCACTCGATGCGGTAATCCTCGGCTGGCCCGGCGCGCATATTGACCTTATCGGCGCGCAGCGACGCCCAGTAGGGCACCTCGCGATCCTGGGTAGCCGCAGGCGCTGCAGCAAACAGGCTGATGGCGAAAATCGCTGTGCGGGCGTGGCGGGGTAACATGGTGCCGCCTTAGCGCTGTCAGCGCCACCCCATCAAGGCGGATTACCCGATCCCTGCTTGACCCCTTGGCCCGCTCCGGCGTAGCGCATCGCGGCAATGGCCGTTGTCACCGACACTCCCCTGGGCCCCCGCCTGTCCGGAAAGCCGCGCGTAATCGTCACGCGCAAACTGCTGCCCTCGATCGAGGCCCGCATGGGTGAGTTGTTCGAGGCGGTGCTGAACACCGACGACACGCCGATGAACCGCGAACAATTGTCTGCCGCCATGCGCGATGCCGATGTGCTCGTCCCCACCGTCACCGACCGCATTGACAGCGCGATGATCGAAACTGCGGGTAAGCGGCTTGGCCTGATCGCCAATTTCGGCGCTGGTATCGAACATATCGATCTCGCCGCCGCGCGGGGCTGCAAGATCATCGTCACCAACACGCCCGGCGTCTTCACCGACGACACCGCCGACATGGCGATGGCGCTGATCATTGCAGTGCCGCGCCGCTTGAACCAAGGCTTGCAACTGCTGCATGAAGGACGGTGGCAAGGCTGGGGGCCGTCCGGGCTGCTCGGCCACCGGCTCGGCGGCAAGGTTCTGGGGATTGTCGGCATGGGCCGGATCGGCCAGGCGGTCGCCCACCGCGCGCGCGGCTTTGGCCTCGATGTGGTCTATCACAACCGCCACCGCCTGCCTTCCGCGCTCGAGAACATGCTCGGCGCGCGCTATGAGCCCGATCTCGATGCGATGCTGGCCCGGGCCGACATCGTCACG
>JANONQ010000528.1:0-1839 GCA_031420935.1 Novosphingobium sp.
ATGGCCCTTCAATTCCGGGGCGCGGGTGATGAAATTGATCGCGCCGCCCGTCGTATTGCGGCCAAAGAGCGTGCCCTGCGGACCACGAACCACTTCAATCTGGTTGAGATCGTAAAGCTGCTGGCCGTGGCTGGCGCGGAAGGCCTGATAGACTTCGTCGACATAAACGCCGACCGGCGATGCGGCGTTCGCGTTGAATTCGGTGCCGACACCGACACCGCGCAACGAGAAGTTCGGCTGCGCTTCGCCAAAGGGCGATGACACCTGAAGGTTCGGCATGGAGTGATTGAGATCGGATGTTTCGAACACACCCGCATTCTTGAGCGCGGTCGCCGACAGTGCCGAGATCGCGACTGGCACATCCTGAAGATTCTCGGATCGCTTTGTTGCCGTAACGATGATTTCCTCAAGCCTGCCGCTGGCGTTTTCTTGCACGTCCTGCGCCAGCACGGGGCTGGCAAGGCTGGTCGCAAGCGCCAGAATGCTTGTAGCCAGAACGCTTGTAGAAAGTATGGATCTCATGAGAGCCTCCCCTGCCCTTGTCACGCCTCATTTCATCCGAAACTTTTTGCGTGACGTTGATACGCAAACTAAGGTAGGAAAAAGGAATGTCAACAAATTTACGAACTAGCTTCCCGGTCAGCAAGTGGCGTTGCGGCAAGGCATGCGTTTGCCGATATCGGCAGATAACAGGCGAATTAAGGTGCTGAAGAATCTGTTCCGTAAACGCCCGCTGTCGCGGGTCCGCCTGGTAGGAAGCGGCGTGGAGTTCGAAGTTGGCCGCAACAAGACGGTGCTGGAAAGCGCGCTCGAATCCGGACTGGCTTATCCGCACGATTGCACGGTCGGCACTTGCGGAACTTGCCGCTCCCGCCTGGTGTCCGGCAAGGTCGATGCGATCACGCCGTTTGGCTACACCTTGAGCCGCCAAGAGCTTGAGGCCGGCTATATTCTCGCCTGCCAGGCGGTGCCCGAATCGGACCTTGAAATCGAGGTGGAACTGGGCGCTGCCGAAACTTTGGTCAGCACGTCGGCCCGGTTGGTCGCAGTGCGCGAGCTGACGCACGACATCCGTGAAGTGGTCTGGGAAACCGACGCCCCGGTTCACTACCGCGCAGGCCAGTATATGAATGTCTCCTGGCCCGGCGCGCCTGGGCCACGCTCCTATTCGTTCAGTTCGGCGCCGGCGGACGAAGGGCAGATGCGGGTGGCGACGTATATTCGCCGGGTGCCTGGCGGTGCCTTTACCGAGCGATTGTTCGGCGAAGACATGTCCGCTCTCCCGTTCGAGATCGAGGCGCCGCACGGCCACTTCTGGCTGCGCGATGGCGAAGGGCCGATCCTGCTGGTAGGCGGCGGCAGCGGGCTCTCGCCGCTGATGAGCCTGCTGGAAGACGCAGCGGAACGCGGCGTGAAGCGCGATGCCTTGCTGCTGTTCGGCGGCCGCGCGGAGCGTGACCTCTATTGCCTCGATGAAATCGCCGAAATCGCCGCGCGCTGGCAGGGCCGTTTCGAATTCAGGCCGGTCCTGTCGGAAGAACAATCCAGCGAACGCAAATTTGGCTTGGTCACCGACGAGATCCCCGCCGCCGTTGCCGAACTGGGTGGAACTGGCGGCTTGCAGGCCTATATGTGCGGACCGCCCGGCATGATCGACGCCGGTATCGCCGCGCTGGCTGGCACGGGCGTTGCGCTTAGCGAAATTTACTACGACAAGTTCACTGACGCGAGCACCCGGCCGGGCAGCTGAGGCGGGACAATCGAGAGGAAGATAGTGATGACCAACAGCAGAGACAGCTTCTTCATTGGCAACGAATGGGTCAAGCCGGCAAGCGACCG
>JANONQ010000529.1:0-2365 GCA_031420935.1 Novosphingobium sp.
CATCGCGGTTTCCCCGCTGGTCGGCGGCAAGGCGCTCAAGGGCCCACTTGCCAAGTTGCTGGGCGAGCTTGGTCAGGCCTGTGATAATCGAGCGATTGCCGGCCATTACGCCGGACTTATAAGTCATCTCGTGATCGACCATTGCGACGCCGCTGACGCGGAAGGCTTGCGCGCCATGGGAGTTTCGGTCACCGTTACGGGAACAGTCATGTGCAAAGCCGAGGCCCGGATCCGGCTGGCGCGCGAAGCACTGTCAGCGGCCGGGATTGAGGGTGGTGAACATGGGTCTTGCTGACAGCCGATTGATGGAGCGATTGCTATCGTCTCCGCTCGGCGATGTGCTGGCCGAAGCGCGCGCCCGGCGCGATGCGCGGGGTCCCGCGCGGATGACCTATTCGCCCAAGGTGTTCATTCCGCTGACGCGCCTGTGTGCGGACGTCTGCCATTATTGCACCTTCGCAACGACACCCTCGCAGCTTGCCGCGCCGTTTCTGGCGCCCGACGAAGTACTCGCTATCGCCCGCGCCGGAGCGTTAGCGGGCTGTAAGGAAGCGCTGTTCACTTTGGGGGACGCGCCCGAGCGGCGCTATACCATCGCGCAGGAATGGCTGGAGGAGCGCGGCTTCGCCCGCACCATCGATTATGTCTGCCACTGCGCCGAGCTGGTGCTGGCCGAGACCGGCCTGCTGCCGCATATCAACGCGGGTGTGCTGAGCGAAGCCGACTACCGCATGCTGCGCCCCTTCGCCGCTTCGGCCGGACTGATGCTCGAGAGCACCTCGGAGCGGCTGTGCGCCAAGGGCGGCGCGCATTACGGCTCGCCCGACAAACTTCCGGCCGTCCGCATCGCCTCGCTGGAAGCTGCCGGTCGGGCGCGCGTGCCGATGACCAGCGGCATCCTCATTGGCATCGGTGAAACCGCGCAAGAGCGCATCGAATCGCTGATTGCGCTGCGCGAGCTTCAGCTTGCCCACGGCCATCTGCAGGAAGTCATCGTTCAGAACTTCTGCCCCAAGCCCGGCACTAAAATGGCTGAGGCGCCGGAGGCTTCTGAGGCCGATTTTCTTCGCACTGTCGCCGCCGCGCGGATCATTTTGCCGGACGAAGTGTCAGTGCAAGCGCCGCCCAATCTGAACGGCGAGCGGCTGGTCGAGCTGATCGGCGCCGGAATCGACGACTGGGGCGGCATCTCGCCGGTGACGCTCGACCATGTCAATCCCGAGGCGCCCTGGCCCGAAGTGGACCAGCTGGAGGCGATCTGCGCGAAATCCGGCCGACCGCTGGTCGAGCGGCTGACGATCTATCCGCGCTTCGTTGCCACTGACGATCACAGCTGGATCGATGCGAAACTGCGTCCGCATGTGCTCAAACTGTCGGATGCTGAAGGACTGGCGCGCGACAGCCGCTGGAGCCCCGGCGTTGCCAAACAGGCACCAGGAACGCCGTCGATGCCGCTGGGCCGACGTTATGAAGGCCCGGTTGCGTCGCAGCTGCACCGCATTCTGGACCGCGCGGCGGGTGGCTTCGAACTGTCGGAGGGCGAGATCGTCGCCCTGTTCACCACCCGCGGCGCGGCGGCGCAGGCGGTAGTGGATGTGGCGGATGGATTGCGGCGCGAAACCCGGGGCGACGAAGTCACTTATGTCAACAACCGTAACATCAATTACACCAACATCTGCACCTATACCTGCTCATTCTGCGCTTTCTCCAAAAGCTCGAGCAAGGGTGGTTTTCGCGACAAGCCCTATAATTTAGACCTTGAAGAGATCGCCAACCGCGCCCGGGAAGCGGTCGCCAAGGGTGCTACGGAAGTGTGTTTGCAGGGCGGTATTCACCCCAGCTACACCGGCGACACCTATTCAAGCATCGTCCGCGCGGTAAAATCGGCCTGCCCGGACCTCCACATCCACGCCTTCTCGCCGCTGGAAATATCGCAGGGTGCGCAGACGCTGGGGGTCAGCACCAGCGATTACCTCAGGCGCCTCAAAGATGACGGGCTGGGCTCGCTGCCGGGAACCTCAGCCGAAATCCTCGATGACGACATCCGCCGCCAGATCTGCCCGGACAAGCAGACCACCGCAGAATGGCTCGCCGTGGTGCGCGATGCCCATCTGGCCGGCCTGCCGACGACCTCGACCATCATGTACGGCCATCTCGAACGCCCCGAACATTGGGCGCGGCACCTGCTGGCGCTGCGGCACCTCCAGGGCGAGACCGGCGGCATCACTGAATTCGTGCCGCTTCCCTTGGTGCACATGGAAGCGCCGATGTACCGCAGGGGCCAGTCGCGCAAAGGCCCCAGCTGGCGCGAGGCGCTGATGATGCATGCGGTGGCGCGGATCGCGCTTTATGGCCGGATCGATTC
>JANONQ010000530.1:0-3708 GCA_031420935.1 Novosphingobium sp.
TTGCTGGATCAGGCTTTCGCCCATTGTCCAATATTCCCCACTGCTGCCTCCCGTAGGAGTCTGGGCCGTGTCTCAGTCCCAGTGTGGCTGATCATCCTCTCAGACCAGCTAAGGATCGTCGCCTTGGTGGGCCATTACCCCTCCAACTAGCTAATCCTACGCGGGCTCATCCTTCGGCGATAAATCTTTGGACTTTCGTCATCATCCGGTATTAGCAGTCATTTCTAACTGTTATTCCGAACCGAAGGGCAGATTCCCACGCGTTACGCACCCGTGCGCCACTAGACCCGAAGGTCTCGTTCGACTTGCATGTGTTAGGCATGCCGCCAGCGTTCATTCTGAGCCAGGATCAAACTCTCAAGTTTGTGTCACATTCAAAACGGCACGGTTCGAGAACCGCTGACCGTCAGGAATGAGCTTCAAGGAGCCGATTACCTGCACTTGTCTTACGTATGGTTACGTTAGGACATGTTAGAACCAACCGAAGCAAGCTTCGATTGGATCATTAGGTAACGACTTAATTACGGGTATCCGGAGCCTTAAAACCCCCGGACCCGGCGCCGTCGCCCACATGTCCCTTCATCTAAAACCGACAATGTCAAAGAGCCGCACAACAAAAGAGGCGGACAACAAAGCCTCCCCGATTTGGTACCGGGGGACTGCTGTCCGTATTTGCTGGCGACCGAGCGGTTTGTCGCCGTTTGAAGGGCTGGTCCGCTGCGGTGACCGGGCATATATGGAGGGAGGCCCCGGCGGTCAACGTCTTTTTGCAAATTTGTTTCAGTTGGCGGTGAGAAGCGCGGAAAGCCGCCACTCCGATGCGGCATGGTTCGCCAAATCTGATGCCAGTTTGCTGTCTGGTCCGCAGAAAATGCCGAATCTGCGGCGAGAATCAGGCCTTTGAGCGGTTCGCAGCAGCAGCCGTGGTTGAGAAATATTCACCATTGCAGGCTAGGCACCCATCCATGGAGAACCCCGGGATTGCACTGGAGCCGGCAGACGGTTTCGCCGAGCGTGTGCGCGCGGCTGTATTCTGGCGCTGGGGAAGCCAGGCGCTGGGGCAGTTGATCACCTGGACGGCGACGCTTCTGGTCGTGCGCCTGCTCAATCCGCACGATTACGGCCTGTTTGCCATGACCCAGGCGGTGCTGACCGCCTTGAACTTCCTCAATGGCTACAGCTACGCCACCTCGCTGATCCAAGCTAAGCAGGTTGACGAGCGCCGGATCGGCCAGGTCTTTGGCCTGCTGATCGTCTCGAATACGCTGCTCGCCGGTGCGCAGCTGCTTGCCGCGCCCCATGCCGCTGCCTACTACGGGCAGCCGGAAGTGGCGGTTATGCTGCAGGTGCAGGCCCTGGTCTATCTGACCACGCCATTCATTGCCCTTCCCTCCGCCCTGCTAGCTAGGCAGCTCGACTTCCGGCGGCAAGCACTGATCAATCTGGTTTGCGCCGGCGTTGGCGGGACCGTGGCGCTTACCCTTGCCGTGTCGGGCTACGGTGTCTGGGCGCTGGTCTGGGCGCCGATTGCCGGGTTTGGCGCCCGGGCGCTGGGCCTGACACTAATTTCAGGCGGATTGGTGCGCCCCATCTTCGATTTCCGGGGTGCCGGCGATATCGTCGGCTTTGGCACCGCTCTCACCCTGTGCCAGCTGTTCTGGATTTTGCAGAGCCAGTCCGACATCGTCATCGCCGGGGGCAGTTTCACGCCGCATGACCTGGGACTTTACTCCGAAGCCCTGTTCTTGACGCTGATCTTCACCGGCCGCTTCCTGCCCCCGCTCAACGAAGTCGCCTTTCCCGCCTATGCCGAACTCAACGCCGCCGGCAAGCCGCTGGCGCAAGCGTTCCTCTCCAGCATCCGGCTGATCATGCTGGTTGCCGCGCCGTTCTATATCGGTTTAAGCCTGACCGCCGGGCCCTTGGTGGCGACGTTTTTTGGGCCAAAATGGGTGGAAATGGCACCGTTCGTCGCCGGTCTCGCCCTCGCCATGCCGGCGATGACTTTGCAGATCGCCTGCTCGCCGGCAACCAACGCCCTAGGCCGGCCGCAGATCTATCTCCTAACCAGTTGCATTGGCGCGGTGGTCATGCCGATCTGCTTCTATTTCGGCGCAGCGCAGGGCCCGCAAGGTCTGGTGGCGGCCTGGCAGATTGCCGCGCCGATCCTGCTGGCGGCGACCCTGGCTCTGACCCTGCCGGCTATCGGCGCGCGGCTGACCGATCTTGCCGCTGCGTTGGCGCCGGTGGTCCTTGGCTGCGGGGCGATGGCGCTCGCGGTCATGGCGATGGCGGAAATCACCGCAGGGCTCGCCGCGCCGCTGCAGCTGGGAGTGCGGACACTCGCCGGAGCGGCGATCTATGTCGGCACGATCGGCCTGTTCTGGCCGAATATCCTGAAGGAAACCTGGGAGATAGTGCGCAAGAAGCGCATTGCGGCACCGCCGGCCGAACTGCCGGCCTAAGGTCGGTCCACCTGGCGATCGGCCACCATGCCCGAATAAAGACTACCGGGCAAGTTGAAGCACGCGGGGCCGGCCGCCGAGATCGCTGTGGATCAGCGCGGAAAATCCCGCCCCTCGTGCAATTTCGCCCACCGCTTCCGCCTGCGCCGCGCCAATTTCGACCAGCGCAGCCCCGCCCGGAACCAGCAGCGGCGGGAGCTGCGGCAGCAATAAGCGGTAGGCGGCAAGGCCGTCGGGCCCGGCAAACAACGCGCCCGCCGGCTCATAGTCGCGCACCGATGGCGCAAGCACGGCGTCCGCTTCGACATAGGGTGGATTGGCGAGGATGAGATCGAAGGGGCCGCCAAGCGAGCTTGTCCAGCCCTGCTCGTCCCAGTCGGCACGCAGCATGCGGGCGCGCGTCCCCAGTCCCAGCCGCGCGGCATTGTCGGCGGCGACGGCAAGCGCGGCGGGTGAGCGGTCGGTGCCGACGCCCATCGCGCCGGGCAGATGCGCCAGCACCGCCAGCAGCAGCGCGCCCGAGCCAGTGCCGCAATCGAGCACCCGCCGGGCATCAGGCCGGGCCTTGAGCGCGGCCTCGACCAGCACCTCGCTGTCGCCGCGCGGGATCAGGACATCGCGGGTGATGCGGAAAGTGAGGCCGTAAAATTCCTGAACCCCGAGGATATAGGCGACCGGTTCGTGGCGCTGGCGGCGCGCGAGCAGCGGGGCGAAAGTTTCGGGTGCGGCATCGCCCACGTGCCGGAGGAGCAGCTCGGACCGTGATGTGCCTATTGCACGGGTCATCAGCAGTTCGGCATCGAGCCGGGGGGTGTCGCTGGTTGCAGCAAGTGTAGTGGCGGCGTCGCGCAGGGCGTCGGATATGGTCATCGGTCGCCTATGTCCTTCGACAAGCTCAGGCTGAGCGGGTGTTTTGCTATTAGTCTCATCCCCGCTCATCCTGAGCTTGTCGAAGGGTCACTCGCCGATCGCCGCCAGCCGCTTCGCCTGATCCTCGGCGCAAAGCGCATCGATCAACTCGCCCAGCCCCGGACCTTCCAGGATCTCCGGGAGCCGATGCAATGTCAGATTTATCCGGTGGTCGGTCACCCGGCCTTGCGGGAAATTATAGGTGCGGATGCGTTCCGAACGATCCCCCGAGCCGACCATCGCTTTGCGCGCCTCAGCCTCGGCGCCGTGGGCTTCGGCGCGTTTCAAATCATACAGCCGCGTGCGCAGCACCTGCATCGCCTTGGCCTTGTTC
>JANONQ010000531.1:0-1634 GCA_031420935.1 Novosphingobium sp.
CGGGAAACAATTATCACGTCTATGACATCCCGCTTTTCTGGGCCAATATCCGCGCCGATGTCGCACGGCGGGTGGCGGCATGGAAACCCTGATTACCGCCAGCGCCGCGGAATTTCGCACCGCATTGCCGTCGGGTGGAGGCCTGCTCGGGATCGACCTCGGCACCCAGACGATTGGCACCGCCGTCTGCGACGCCGGCTGGCGCTTCGCCTCGCCCGGCAAGACGCTGCAGCGCGGCAAGTTCACCGCCGACAAGGCGCTGTTGGCGGGGCTGATCGCCGAGCGCAGCCTGAAGGGCTTGGTCATCGGCCTGCCGCTGAACATGGACGGCAGCGCCGGCCCCCGCGCCCAATCGAGCCGAGCCTACGCGGCAAACCTCGCCGCGCTGGGCCTGCCGATCCTGCTATGGGACGAACGCTGGTCCACCGCCGGCGCCGAACGCGGCCTCCTTGCGCAAGACATGAGCCGGGCAAAACGCGCCCAACGGATTGATTCGGCCGCGGCGGCGGTAATCCTGCAAGGCGCGATCGACGCGCTGGCGGGAGGGGTGGTTTAGCCAAAGCAAACCCACCCCGGTTTTCCAAAGAGCGGTTATAATATTTATCGCCTCAGTTGATCGGGGGCAACTCCACAGGGGTTTGACCGGGCTCTGCGATGTCGGGCGACAGCGGTTCGGTTTCATCCGGATAGGGCTCGATCGGATCGTCGGGCAGTGGTGGGGTTTCCGGGGGAGACTGGGGCTCGATGTGGTCCGGGCTGATCGGGGGCTGGGTGGCCATGGGCATGTTCCTTCCTGCCGTGACAAGTGGGAGCGCGGCTGGCGGGGACAAGCCGCAGACATCATGAAATCCGCAGCGGGCGTCGGGGCGCATCGGTTCCGCGCCGAAGGGAGCGGGCTATCCTACATCGGCGTTGGTGCTAAGGCGGAGCACGATAGCCAGCCCGGCTGCCCGAGCCGGCGCTTCGTCGGGCGCCAGCGCAACGCGCGCCGCATCCGCTCTCGCCCGGTCAAGGATCGCCCCAGGAACGCCCGGTTCATGCGCGATGACATCCGCCGAGCCGAGCAGCCGGGCCTGGCGCAGCGTGAGATCGTCCGGATCGGCGCTGGCGAGGCGGATTTCGACCACGCCGCCGGGCAAGCCCTCCTCTGCCCCGGCCAGCCATGCATCGACCTGGCCGGCGCTGTCCTCGCGCAAGGGATCCAGCGCCCCGCCCTCCCCCAGCGCCGTATCGAGCGCCAGGCGTCGTTTGCCGGTATCGGGCCAGCGCGAACGCACCCGGTCGCGCGCGCGCGCCAGCGCTTGCGCCAGTGCTCCAAGTGAGGCCGGCAGCAGCGCTTCGAGCCGCAGCCGCAAGGCCTTGGCGAGCCCCGCCGAAGCCCCGCCAGTGCCGATCGCCAGCAGCACCGGCGCGCGGTCGAGAATGCTGGGGACAGTGAAGTCGCAAAGGTCGAGGCGATCCACCGCGTTGACCAGCAGCCCGCGCGCCCGCAACCGCGCCACAGCCGCTTCGGGCTCATCGAGCGCAACAAAAGCGAGCCGCGCCGCAATCGCCTCCTCACCCACCACCAGCCCGCCCGCCCGCTCGACCAGCCGGCGTTTCGCCGCCGCCGCCGCGCCCTCGCCCAGCACGAT
>JANONQ010000532.1:0-12960 GCA_031420935.1 Novosphingobium sp.
AACTTGATCCGGCTCGTCTGCAGGCCTCCTGCGACCATGATCAGTTCGGGATTGGGAATATTCTGCCAGACTTCCGAGGCATGCTCGGAAATCAACATGTTGGTGAACCCCGCCCTGTCGCAGGCAATGGAGTTCGCCACACCCCAATCGACCGTTTGCCGCGCCGTGCGTCCCGGCCGCATGTAAGGATGAAATATAAGTCCGGTTTCCATCGCCATTGCGGCTTCTCCCAAATATTATCCGGTGACGATCTTGCCGCGTCAATGCGCCGTCATGCCACCATCGACGACATATTCGGCGCCGGTGACGAACGAAGCCTCATCGGACGCCAGGAATACAACAAGATGCGAAACCTCGATCGGTTCAGAAATGCGGCGTAGGGGGATCATCGTCAGCGCATCGCCGCCGACCTCATCGGTCGCTTCGACCATCATCGGTGTCATGGTGTAACCGGGGTGGACCGAGTTGCAGCGAATGTTCTGCGGGCCATATTCTACGGCCACCATCTTCGACATACCGCGCACGGCCCATTTGCTGGCGGCATAACCAATGTTCGGAGTGCCATAAATGCAGACGATCCCGGCATTGGAGGAAATGTTGACGATCGATCCACCGCCCGCCTTCAGCATTGAAGGGACAACGGCCTTCATCCCGAGAAAAAGGGCATGCTGGTTGACGGCGATGACCTTGAGATAGTCTTCTTCGCTGAAATCCACTGTCGCCGATACGGTGCCGAGGATCCCGGCATTGTTCACCAGCACGGTTACCGGCCCAAACGCCTTTTCGGCTTCCGCTACGACCCGTGCCCATTCGGAAGCCTTGGAAACGTCCTGTGTAACGAACAGGGCATTGCTGCCCAGTTCCTCCGCCAAGGCTCGACCGGCCTCTTCTCTCACATCGGTCATAACGACCTTGGCGCCCTGCTTCACAAACTCGCGAGCGTGCGATGCACCCATGCCGCGCGAAGCCCCGGTTATGATTGCTACCTTCCCATCCAGTCTGCCCATCACTCACTCCTGATTTTTTGCTAATTTGGTCGATCAAACCAGATATTATGAAGCATTGGCCTTGACCCTCAAACTGTTGTGCTCGAGCATCACATAGAGTGCGTCACTGCGGTCGGAGCGTCGGCCCCAGGTAAAGCCGCCCAGCGGCACCGGCGCCTCGCTGACCGGCCAGGTTTCCACCTTGGTCCAGTCCAGCACGACAGTGCGCTCCTCGATCTTCCAAACGCCGTCGCGCTTGGAGAGGCGGTCGATGTAACGCCCGCCCATAACGTCGGCGACGACCGGATTGGTGTCGCGGCGAACGAGCGTCGCCATCACCTGGGATTCACAGCGGGCTATGCCGTTATCGTCGAAATCGATCAGGACGTTCATGATCGCATGGGTTGTCGCGGAATTCGCGTTCCATACCCGGTTGACGACGAAGGGCGCGAAATCCTGGCCCCGCCCCTTCCAATAGCCATGATCGTCGTAGCTATCCTCGTGATAGGCCGAACGGACGAGGTCGGCGTCGCAGCGATCGACACCCCGACAATAGGTGCACAGCACCTCGTAGATTTCCTGCTTGTCGATCAGTTGCCTTAGTTTGGTTTCCATAAATCCATCCGATCCTGGTCAGTTGTCATGATGCGGAATTCGGACAACCATTCCATCGAGACTGCCGCTGACAATCAGTTGGCAAGACAGGCGGGAATTCGGCTGCACGTTTGCCGCGAAATCGAGCATGGCTTCTTCCGAGTCGGATCTGGCAACGAGCCTGGCTTCCCAGCCGGCATCGACATAGACGTGGCAGGTCGCGCAGGCACATGCCCCACCGCAAACCGCCTCGATTCCCCCGACGCCATTAGCAACGGCGCCTTCCATGACTGAGAAGCCCTCTGCCACATTGGCCACCGTTTCTGTTCCGTCATCGGCAATATATGTGATCTTGGGCATCCGTGGCTTTCGTCGTTGGATGAGCATCGGTTGAAGCCTGGGTACCGCCGTGGTCAGGCGTTTATGCCGCCATCAGCCGCGAGCACACTCCCCGTTACGAAGCTGGCCGAGGGCGAGGCCAGGAAGGCGACCGCGGCGGCGATTTCTTCAGGGCGGCCAAGCCTGCCGAGCGCGATGATCTCGCGCAGCCAGTCAGCGAACGGACCATCATCAGGGTTCATGTCGGTCACCGTCGGGCCGACCGCCACACAATTGACCGTGATGCGTCGGGGCGCAAGGTCACGCGCAGCGCCGCGGACATAGCCTTCGATGGCAGCCTTTGTCGCCGAATAGTCTGCGACGTTGCGCATACCGATGCGGGTGGCGACTTGCGATGAGATGGCGATGATCCGCCCGTCATCGGAAATGGCGCGGCTGGATTCCCGGATCAGCGTGACAACGCCATGCAGGTTGACCTTGTACAGTTGGTCGAGCGGGGCGGTGTCCTCATCGGAATCAACTGCCCGTATTTCAAGCACGCCGGCATTAGCGACAACGATATCAAGATGGCCGAAATGAGCGAGGACATCGCCAACCAGCTTCTTGATCTCAGCCGTAACGCCCTGGTCGGCTTTGAATGCCTTTGCCTTGACCCCTTTTCCGGTCAATTCGGCAACGACTCCCTCTGCCGCAGCCACGTTGGAAACATAGCTGATTGCGACGTCGGCGCCCTTGTCGGCCAGCGCCCGCGCCGATGCCGCGCCGATGCCGCGTGATCCACCGGCGATCAGTGCAACCTTCCCGGAAAGTTCGTTCGTCATGTTGTGACTTGCTCCTCGTCCCATCAACATTTTGCTGATTATTTAGCGATTGTATTCGCCCGCCCTCATCAGCCGTCCCGTCCTTTAGTGTCCCGAAGCCGCCACGTGTCCCACCTGTCGAAGGCCACACATTTTATCTCGGAAACGGCCGGCAGGCCGACGATCGACACCTTAGGAGGTCGGAAATTCATGTCAACTGTACTAATTTTGCATCTCGACGACAAAACAGACCAGGTCGGATGCCAATCTTTTCGTACCATATAGAGATAGTTAGGTGGAATGGGCGGGCGCGTTCGAAGGGTCCCATGATGCTAAGAGAACAGCCACGCTCTGACGAATGGCGTCCCGAATCAGGGGGTGTTCGCGCCCCAGTGATTCCAGTGAATCGTCGCGCGAAAGTCCAACCAGGACATTGAGAAACAGAAGCGACGCGTTGGTTAAACGACGATCGAATATGTCGCTTGGCAGATGAGAAATACAAGTTCTCAGCGCAAAAAGTATTTCATCGAAGGCGGGCATGAAGTCATCGGGGTCCTGTCGACGCCATGGGAAGCCCTTGGGATAGTGAAGGGGAAGATATTGACATAGAAGCGACGCATAGGCGTGAAACCCATCTTCGCTCCGCACTTGAAGATGCGGTAGCAATAGGCATTCCATCCAGAAGGTCACATCGCTTGCCCGGTCAATTCCGTCCGACCGGATCATTCCGCTTCTAATTTTCTCTAGCTGGATAACCCTGTACCGCACTATGCTGCGAATAAGCCCATCCATTGATTCAAAATGGTATGTGACGGAACAATTATACCGCATATTTGCCGCTTTGACGATCTCACGCGCCGAGACGCTACGTATACCACGTGTAGCGAACAGCCCCTCAGCGGCCAAAATCAATCGTTCTCTCGTTAGTTCGCTCGCTCTGTAGGCCATCTATTGTCCTGATGTTCGAACGCCAAATTCGTCAACTACATGCATTGGCATGCCTTCATCTTCTGGGAATCTCAATATTCTTGACAGGGCGGACGGGATTCTGTTGGATGACGAGCGGCACCGATAATCAACCCAATTCACTGCGACCGCACGTTGATTACCAACTTACCCGTGACTTGCCGGTTGAGTAATGTGTTGAGCGCAGTTGGTGTTTCTTCGAGGCTAAAAATGCCGCCGATATGCGGACTGATCTTTCCTGATTCGAGCATTGCGCCCAGCGCTTTGAAATTCGCGATATGCCCGACTGGATCGTGAGCGACAGATCGACCCCAGTAAACTCCTATCACCGAATACCCTTTCAGTAGAGGAAGATTGACTGCAAGCTGTGGAATCTCGCCACTAGTAAAGCCCACAATCAACAACCTTCCACCCCAGTTCATTGCCCGCGACATCGCCGCGAATGGCGATCCACCGAGCATATCGATGCATACATCGGCCCCCTTGCCATCCGTAAGCTCGAGTATTTTGGTTTTGAGATCGCTATTATAGGAGACCAGATAATCGGCCCCTTTGTCGCGCGCAATGATGAGCCGTTCTTCTGTTCGGCCAACCGCAATGACGGTGGCGCCGAGCGCCTTGCCCAACTCTACACTCGCCAGCCCCACGCCGCCCGATGCGCCGAGCACGACCAGCGTTTCACCTGCTTTTAGATCTCCTCGCTGTACCAAGCCATGGTACGCCGTACCGTAAACGATGTAGAGTGCCGTCGCCGTGGCGTAGTCAAGCGCCTCGGGAATTGGAACCACCTCTGCGGCGCGTGCAACCGCTTCCTCGGCAAAGGCGCCATATCCGCTTGATGTCAGCGACATCACCCTATCGCCGACTTGCAAGCCGCGAACGTCAGAGCCAAGCTCAGTGATGATGCCCGCCACCTCGAAGCCGGGGGCAAACGGCATGGCAGGCCTTAGCTGATATTTGCCCTCAATGATCAACGTGTCGGGGAAATTTACCCCAGCTGACCACACCTCAATCCGTACTTCATCAGAACCAAGCTCTGGCGACGGTAGTTCGCCGATAATCAGCTTGTCCGGAGGACCATAGGCGTTGCAAACAACGGCGCGCATTTGTGAATAACGGTCCCTGCTCACATTCCCCAACACACGTCTTGGACAAAGTCACCCTTCGTGGTGTGATGAATGACCAATTTGCACGATGCTACGTAGGGTGCCGGAATGCGGGTTAGCGGTTCTTCTCGCATTGCCCTCGCTTCCAGAAGAGATTTGAGAGGCCGCCATGGCGATCATTCCTGTACGGAAAGTGCAATGCGGTAGGCGCTCACAATGCACCTTTAGTTCATGAACCACAGGTGCACTGCTCGTCAAGGCCGTCCAGCTCTGACGCCCACGGCCCCAATTTCGGCACAGGCAGCACCCTGCGCTCGTAAGCGAACGGAATCTCGCCCGACCGCAGCAGCTTGCTAACCAGGTCGCGCGACACGCCAAGTTCGCGCATGTTCTCCGAATCAGTTGATGCGGCCGGTGGGTATCGGCCCCACACTCCTTGCGGCACTCACCTTCGGAGGCTCAGGCATCCCGTCTCAGGAGCAAGCAGCCTGCGGGGATGGCACCGCCAGTGGTCACCAATGCCGCCTTCGCGCCTTCAACCTGCCGTCCTGCGGCCTGACCGCGCAATTGGGAGACTGCTTCAAGGAGGTGTCCGTAACCATTGGTTCGTCCAGCGGAAAGATGACCGCCATGAGTGTTGAGAGGGAGGTCGCCGCCAAGCCCGATGCGGCGTCCATCACCAAGCCAGTCCCGCGCTTCGCCCGGCGCGCAAAAGCCAAGCGCCTCGATCCATGACACCGCGTTGAAGGTGAACCCGTCATAGAGCAATGCGATGTCAACATCGCGCGGATGCTGGTCGGTCCGGCTCCAGAGATGAGCCGCTGCGCTGAACACCTGAGGCTGGTGTGTGAGCGTACCTTGATCCCAGGATTGCAGTTCGCCGATCTGAGTGCCAATGGATTCAACACGGATCGGGGGATGGGGCAAGTCTTTCGCCGCGTCACTTGCCGAAATGATCACTGCCATCGCGCCGTCGCACGGGACATCGCAATCGAACAAGCGGAAGGGCGATGACACCATCCGCGCAGCGCGGTAGGCATCCATTGTCAGCCGCTCCTGGTATATCGCGGCGGGGTTGCGCGCAGCATGAGCGCGAGTGCTGACAGCGATGGCCCCCAGAAAGTCCGGATCGACGCCGTATTTGGCGCAATATTGCGACGTATAGAGCGCGAGCCAGTTCGCTGGCGACGCACACCCGTAAGCCAGCGCCCAGGCCGGTTCGCCGCGCACCGCCCCCGCGTTGTCCTGACCGCGCAAGGACGGGCGATTGCTCTCCGAAAATGACGTGAAGCACAACACATGACGGCACAGGCCTGACGCCACCGCCATCATCGCGTCGATCACCGTGCCGATCTGACCGGGCACTTCATGCGCGCCGCAATGCCAGGATGGGTGGAGGCGCAGCACCTGTTCGATGGCGCGTACGCCGCCCTGCGACATGCCGGGCAAGCCCAGGCTGCCGGGATAGGCACAGATACCGTCAATGTCCCTGCGCTCCAGCCCGGCATCGGTGATCGCGGCAAGACAGGCGTCCATCGTCAGCGCAAGCGACGTCCTCTGCAAACGCCGTCCGATTTGCGATGATCCGATCCCGGTTATCGCGACCTTGTCTTCGAATTTATCCATGGCATGGCGCGGACGTATGACCGGATTAGGCGGCGCAATCTTCAAAGGTGCAGGCGCTCGCGCAATCGGGTCAGGCTCGAACTGGGGAATCCAGACATCGCCCTGGTGCGAAAACACCGCGCGCACCGCCATGCCGATTTTGACATTTTCAGGCGCAGTGTTGACGATGTTCGTGGTCAGCCTGACCTTCGGGTCTTCGGCCAGCCCGATAATCGCAATGACATAGGGCAGGTCGATCCCCTGCACCCAGGGCTGGTGATTGACCGTGCAGGCGAGCACTTCGCCCCTGCCCGAGGTCGCTCGGAATTCGGTGATCTCGTTCAGACACGCGGGGCAGAATTGCTGTGAGGGATGTTGCCATCCACGACACGGCACGCACCAGCCGATCAGGAGTTCACCAACTTCACCGCCGCGCCAAAAGCAGGCTCCTGTTTGATCGAGCGCGGGCAGGGGCGGTTGCACCATGTCAGGCGGTTACCTTGACCGGCAGACTTTTAAGTCCGCGCGACAGGAGTTGGGGATGCCAGTGAAGTTCCCCAGCCAATTCGATATGGCTCCATCTAGCAAGAATTCTGGGAATGGCAATCGCCGCCTCAAGCCGTGCCAACTGGAGGCCCATGCAGCTATGAATACTCAGCCCGAACGCCAGATGCTTTCGCTCCGAGGCACGGTTGAGAAGAAGGCGGCCTGGCTCCACAAAGACCGCCGGATCATGGTTGGCGGCGGCGATGATCAGGAAGACGCGTTTTCCCGCCTTCATCGGCACGCCGAGCACGTCATTATCGTGCCGTGCCAAACGGGTAACAGCCTTGCCCGAGCCGATATAACGCAGAATTTCCTCGACTGCCTATCTCTATGTCGTTGACCGCGCCGACGACATGATTATCTCTGGCGGATATAATATC
The DNA here is from genome assembly GCA_031420935.1 of Novosphingobium sp. Classification (GTDB taxonomy): domain Bacteria; phylum Pseudomonadota; class Alphaproteobacteria; order Sphingomonadales; family Sphingomonadaceae; genus Novosphingobium. The sequence goes on from JANONQ010000532.1 coordinate 7,323, forward strand.
TGGCCCTCTGAACTGGAGCAGGTGATCGCGCACCACCCGGAAATCGTCGAGGTCGCCGTGTTCGGTGTCCCGCACCCCAAATGGGGAGAGGCCCCGCTTGCGCTGTGCGTGGTGCGGCCTGGCCATCAGGTCACCGAATCCGAGATCATCGAGCATACCACGAGTGAGCTCGGCAGCTACAAAAAGCCCGCACAAGTCGTGTTCCAGACCGAACCACTAACGCGAAGCCCGGTTGGCAAGATCAAGCGCAAGGCACTGCGCGAACCCTATTGGGCAAAACACCAGACCCGCGTGGCGGGTAGCTGAAGCAAAATCCAGGGAGAAGAACGATGCAAATCGGCTATATGATGATGCTTCCCAATCTGCATGAAACCATGACGGACGCGGAGATGGTCCGCAATGAACTCATCATTGCAGAGATGGCCGAGGAAGTTGGCTATGATGTCATCTGGTGTCCGGAGCATCACTTCGACACCTATTCAATGTCGCCCGACAATCTCCAGATCCTGGCCTATCTTGCCGCCAGGACCAAGACTATCAAGCTTGGCAGCGCTGCGATCATCCTCCCCTGGTGGACGCAGCCGGCGCGGGTCGCCGCCAAAATCTCGATGATGGATGCGATGACCAATGGCCGTTACCTCTGTGGCTTTGGGCGGGGTCTGGCACGGCGCGAATATGAAGGGTTCAACATTTCAATGGACGAGGCGCGGGCGCGCTTCGACGAATCCGCCGATCAGATAATCCGAGCGCTCAAGAACGGCTATATTGAGGGCGACGGACCCTATTTCCCGCAAAAGCGCACCGATATTCACCCCCGTCCCTCCCACGACCTGAAGGACCGGCTCTATTCGGTGGCGATGTCGCCTGAATCGGCCAAGCAGATTGCGATCCACGACACCCGCATGATGACCTTCATCCAATTCTCAATCGACAAGCATTTGCCCAACATCGAAATATATCGCGCGGAATATACCAAGAATTTCAACAAGACCCCGCCGCCGCCGTTGTTGATTGACTTCTCCTACTGCCATGATGATGCGGGCGTTGCGGAGGAAATGGCGACCAAATATCTCTCGGCGAATTACCTCTCGATCCTTCAGCATTATGAATTCATGTCGGGCCATCTGGCCGACATCAAAGGCTATGAGGCGTACGGCGCCGCGTCCGAATTCCTGAATTCGCTCGGTATGGAAGCGGCCGTCTCCGACTATGTTTCGCATCAGGCCTGGGGCACACCGCAGCAGATCCTCGACCGGCTCGAAAAGCGTCGGCAAGTGCTCGGCGATTTCGAGTGGAACTCCATCGTCAGCTATGCCGGTATGCCCTATGATGAAGTCGAGAAGAGCATGCGCCTGATCGGCGAGAAGGTGCTGCCCGAAATCCGGACCTGGTAGGAGAACAGGCGCGTAATTGGCCCAGCGGATGATTTCCTGATCCACCAGACGCATGAACCGGTGCGCCATGCCGCGACCAGCGACCGGCGCTTCTATGACCGCTATTTCTTCACCGGTCATCAATGTTCCGAAGAATTGTTTTTCATGGCCGGGATAGGCAGCTATCCCAATCTCGGCGTGATTGATGCGTTTGGGTCGGTTGCGCTCGGGAGCCGTCAATATACCACGCGGGCATCGCGCGAACTGGGCGGGGACCGGATGGATACCACTGCCATTGGGCCATTCCATGCCGAAGTGTTTGAAGGGTTGCGGAAGCTTCGCGTCCGCTGTGACAAACAGCAGCCTGGATTGCGCCGCGCCACCTCGGACGCCGCCGCATCAAGGCACGTGGCGTGTACTTCGCCAATCAACCTGCCGTGCCCGAATTAGCCCGGGCCGTAGTCGCGCCGAAGGAGCCTCGTTTGGCTTTGCTGCTGCTGACTGATTGATGAACCCATCCAAGTGCCTTGCGGCGATGCGAGTCAATGCCGACGGCGAGTCAGATGCGCTTTTGGTTGGTGCCAGCGTTGGTCCGAACTTGCATGGGTCGGTGCGCTCGGGCGGTCTTGGCGACCGGGCTGCTCTGCGGTAGAGTGGGCCGCGATATGACCGATGCGCATTATCTCGCCGGACGGCTGCTGCTGGCCATGCCGGGCATGGGCGACCCGCGGTTCGACCACGCCGCGATCGCGATGTGCGTGCATGACGAGAACGGGGCCTTCGGCATCGGTATCAGCCACGTTCGCTCCGGGATCACAGTTCACGGGCTGCTCAAGGAACTCGACATCGCGCCGGGTGTCGCGCCCGATGGCCCAGTCCATCACGGCGGACCGGTCGAGCCGGGGCGGGGCTTCATCCTGCATTCGTCCGACTGGACGGGGGAGGGGACGCTGGAAGTAGATCCGCTTTGCGCAGTCTCGGCCACGCTCGATATTCTCCGCGCCATTGCCGAAGGCCGGGGTCCGCGCCACTGGCTGATCGCGCTGGGCTATGCCGGTTGGGGGCCCGGCCAGCTCGAAAATGAAATGCGACATCACGGCTGGTTTGCCGCAGAGGGCAGGGGCGACATTCTGTTCGAAAGGCCCGCCGAGGCGCGCTGGGTGGCAAGCTGGCGGGCAGAAGGCATCGATCCGGCGCTGCTGGCGAGCGAAACCGGCAGAGCCTGATGCGGCTAGCGGGGGTTCTGAACGGATTTTGCGGTGTGCCAACCCGCCGCGTCAATGATGACGATAGCGGTTCAGGCCGGGCGGAACAGCATGGCGTCGCCGTTCATGCAATAGCGCTTGCCGGTCGGCTTCGGCCCGTCATTGAACACATGGCCGAGATGCCCGCCGCAGCGCGCGCAAAGCACTTCAGTGCGCGGAATTCCGCCGTCCCAGTCGGTCGCGGTGGTGATCGCGCCGGGCAATGGCCGCCAGAAGCTTGGCCAGCCGGTGCCGCTCTCAAATTTGGTGTCCGAAGGATAGAGCGGATTGCCGTCGGCGGCGCAGACGAAAGTGCCCTTGCGGTGCTCGCGGTTCAGCGGCGAGGTGCCCGGCCGCTCCGTGCCCTTCTGGCGCAAGATGGTGAATTGCGCCGGTGTCAGCCGCTTACGCCATTCCGCCTGGGTGTAGCGAACCGGATAGCTCTTCGCCTCGGCAGGTCCGCTGCCGCAGCCGGCAATCACAGGCAGCGCCGCACCAGCGCCGAGCCAGGCGAGGAAACTGCGGCGGGGCAGGGGCGAATGGAACACTAGGCAAACCCTCCGGAAACTGACGCAAACGCTGTCCGCAAGATCGGGATTACCGAGCCGAATTCAATGGCCGCTCAGCCGCGCGCCGGCCGCAGCCGCTCAAACCAGCGCCGCTTGCGCCGGCCGCTTCCCGCCGAGCCCGACTGCATCACCACCGTGCGGAACAGCCGCGCGCCGGTACGGATGATCAGCCCGATGCACAGCACTTGCCAGGCGAAAGCGGCCACGTGCGGCCATAGCGCCGGGTCCTGCGCCGCGCGCGCCATCATCGCATAGGGCGAGCTGAACGGGACGATGATGGCGATCATCTCGTACATGCTGCCCGGCGCGGCGACGGCGAAGCTGGCGAGGAAGAAGAAGACAAGCTGCAGGAAAGTGACCGGCATCGACAGCGTCTGCACCTCGCGCACCGTCGCCGCCATCGAGCCGATGGTGAGGAACAGCGCGCCGATCAGCAGATAGGCCATCGAGAAATAGGCGATGCCCAAGGCGATGAACATCGGCCAGCCGACTGCGGGCTCGGGCAAGGGCGGCAGGTTCTGGCCGCCGATCAGGACAAAGAGTCCCGCGGTGCCGGTCCACACCGCTATGCCGACGAAGGAAATCGCCAGCATGGCAAATAGCTTGCCCAGGAACACCGCGTCCATCGGGATGGCGGCGGCAAGGATTTCGATGATCTTGTTGCCCTTTTCCTCGACCAGATTTGACAGCACCATGCCGGCCAGCAGCATCGTCAGCAGGAACAGCAGGAGCTGCGAGCCCTGGGCGGTGATCACCCGCCCGCGATGTTCCTGCGCCGTGCTGGAGGCGGTGCGGGACAGCGTGACTTGCGGATAGTCTTGCGGTGCCCGCACAAGCGCCTGCGCCGACAGCATCGAAATCGGGCCCTGCCATTGGCCGATCAGTCCTGCCGTGCCAGTGAGCCGCGGCGCTGCCGGGCTGCCGGTGACAATGGCCGCGAGATTGCCGCGCTTGGCGGCAAGGGCAGCGACCGGGTCGAAACTTTCGCCGCGCTCCAGCCGCCGCACCACCCTCAGTTCCGGCAAGCTGCCGCCCATGCGCGGCGCCAGCACTTCGCGCGCCGCCATCATGGCATCGACGTCGGCGGCCTGCATGGCGATACCCAGCTGCGGCTGGTCCGCGCTTTGCTGCACGCGCTGACCGATGCCGCCAGCGAACCCGCCAATCAGCACTGGAAATAGTGGGCCGAGCAGGAAGAAAATGAAGCTGCGGCTGAACAGGATCGCGGTAAAATCGCGCCGGGCGACGACAAAGGCGGCAGCGAGGGTGGAAAGGCGCCCTCCTGAAATAATGCCGGTCACCGCCTTTGCTCCTCGATCTTTTCTTCGGCCAGCGCCTTGGCTGCGGCCTCGCCGGCGATGGCGACGAAGGCATCGTGCAGGCCGGCGCGTTCGATCGACAGCGAGAGAATACCGGCCTCGCCCTCGATCAGCGCGCGCAGCAGCGGCTCGATCCCGCTATCGGGCAGTGAGAACAGCCAATGCTTGCCTTCATGGCGGACATCGGCGGGCAAGGCCCCGCGCCAGGGGCCATCTTGCGCGCGGGTTTCAAGCCGGACCTGGGGGCGAATACGGTCGCGAGCGACATCGACCGGGCCAGCGAACGGCACCTTGCCACCGGCGATGATCGCCACCGCGTCGCACAGCCGTTCGGCATGGGCGATGACATGGGTCGAGAAGATTACCGTCGTCCCCTTGGCCGCCAATCCGCGGATCATATGCTCAAGCTTGCCCTGGTTGATCGCGTCGAGGCCGGAGAACGGCTCGTCGAACACGACTAGCCGCGGCTCGTGCACTAGTGTGCCGAGCAGTTGCACCTGCTGCGCCATGCCCTTGGACAGCTGACGGATCTGGCGGTCGGCGGCGTAACCGAGGCCTTGCTCCTCGAGCAGTTGCCGGCCCCGCCGGCGCCCTTCTGCCAGCGACAGCCCGCGCAGCGCGCCGATGAAGGCGATCGCCTCATAGGCCTTCATCGAGGGATATAGGCCGCGCTCCTCGGGCAGATAGCCGATCGCGTGGGCGACATCGTGCGGACGCTCGGCCCCGAGTATCCGGCGATAGCCCGCATCGGGATCGATAATGCCGAGCAGCATCCGCAGCGTCGTCGTCTTGCCCGCGCCGTTGGGGCCCAGAATGCCGTAGATCGCGCCTTCCGGCACCGACAGATCGACGCCGTCGACAGCGACGAAACCGTCAAACCGTTTTACCAGTCCACGAGCTTCGATGGCGAGGGGGGGTGTAGAAACGCTGGACGCGTTGTCCGCCACTCGCCAATCTCCTAAGTCTAATTTCATTAGCAGGGCGATTAACCTTGTCCGGTGAACGGGAGCAACAGCAAGTTTGGTTAATGCGGCAAATATGGACGGGCTGAAATCAGATTTGATCGCTGAGGCGCAGCGGCTGGGCTTTGTTGCCATCGGCATTGCGCCGGCGGCGGAGGACGGCGTTGCCGC
>JANONQ010000533.1:0-2595 GCA_031420935.1 Novosphingobium sp.
GGCCTGATCGGCTGGAGCGCCCCCCTCGCCCGTGCGCTGCGCGGCGCAGCGGTGGGCGATGTGCGCCGGGTGCTGCTCCCGGGGGGCGAGAAAGAGTGGGAGGTTTTGGAGATCGGCTATGTGAATGAATGAATGGTCTACCGCCCAGGCCAATCTGGAGAAGTGGTCCCGCCCCGACCACATCTCCAGAGCCGCGCGCTTTATTGCAATAGCTTCGTCCCGATTGCATCGAACCAAATCCAAATCCGACTACCCTCGATCTCGTCGAAGGACTTTCTTTGTGCACCAAGCTACGCCGCAGATCGAAGTCAGTGGTAGTCCGGCTTCGCGCAGGGGTACCTGCAGGATAGCTCGTTCAGTGTGACAAAGCCGCCCCGTTGCACTCTGACATCGAGGAACTCCACGGGAACCTGGGCATTCCAGGCGTAGGCGTCGGCAATCCAACGGGAATGGTGGGCGATGCTGGTCGCGTTTTCGCACAGCGGCTTATTCCCGACGCGCTGCAAAGTTCTAATTGCCTGCACTGACCATCTCCCCGGTCTGGCGGCCAGCGGGGGGCTGACCATGTTCCAATACCGATTTTCTCTCGCGCACCGTTATGCTTATCCCGACCCAAACAAGATTAGCCCCGAAAGGTTCCCCGGGTATTGAGAAGTATATTTGCGGCCGGGATTGTGCGGCGCGGACATGCGGTGAACGGCAATGACGGTATCCAGAACGGGAACGATTTCCTGCCTGAAGATCAAAGTCTTCGGGGATAGATTTAGTTGAATCCCCAAGTGGGGTGATCTCAGCCCTTCAGCCGATCAGCCCTGCACCGCGCAGCGCTTCGGCCAGACGCTCAGCGCCGGTGAAGTGGTGCACCTGCCAGCCGCAAGCGCTGGCGGCAGCGATGTTGGCGGGATTGTCGTCGATGAACAGCATGGCGCCTGACGCATAGCCGAAGCGCTCGGCCGCCAGCGCGTAGATACGCGGATCGGGCTTGGCGATTTTCTCGATGCCGGAGACGACGATGTCGCGGAAGCGGCCGAAAATCGGCTGCTCGGCGCGGAAGCCGGGCCAGAAGCCGGCGCCAAAATTGGTGATAGCATAAAGCGGAACCCCGCGCGCATATAGCGCTTCGACCAGTTCATGGCTGCCAGGCAGCGGGCCGGGCACGCTCTCGTTAAAGCGCGCGGCGTAGGCCTGGATCAGATGGGCGTGGTCCGGGAACTCGGCTTTGCGTTCGGCGACCATTTCGCCAAGGTCGCGGCCGGCGTCATGCTGGAAGTGCCATTCCTCGCTGACGACATGGGTGACGAACCATTCGAGTTCGTCCGGCTCGGCGATCAGCTTGGCGAAGAGATGGCGCAGATCCCATTCAAACAGGACGCGCCCGATATCGAAGACAACCGCGCAAACCGGCGCCGGCATGTCAGACAGCCCCGTTGGCGCGGGGGAACTAGGCGAATCAGCCCTGACGCGCCTTAAAGCGGCGGTTGGTCTTGTTGATCACATAGGTCCGGCCGCGGCGGCGGATAACCCGGTTGTCGCGGTGGCGGCCTTTGAGCGACTTGAGGCTGTTGCGAATCTTCATGATATCCCCGGGCGGCATCCGAGCCGCGAAATTGGAAGCCGGGCCGTTACCGGCGAGGGCGCGTGAAGTCAACCACCGCGAATGCCGTCAAGCTTTCGCTCCCAGGCCAGCGCATGGGTGACGATCGTGTCGAGATCGGCATGTTGCGGCACCCAGGGCAGTGTGGCCCTGATCCGGGCATTGTCCGAAATCAGCGCATCGGGATCGCCGGCGCGGCGCGGGCTCAGGCGGCGCTCGATCGCGGTGTTGGTAGCGCGGCCGACCGCATCCAGCACCTCAAGCACCGAAAATCCCCGGCCGTAGCCGCAGTTCATGGTGAGCGAGCGCGCCGGCTCGGCGATCAGCGCTTCGAGCGCCAGCACATGCGCGGCGGCGAGGTCGGAGACGTGGATATAATCGCGCACCCCGGTGCCGTCGGGTGTATCGTAATCCGTGCCGAACACGTCGACATGGCCGCGCTTGCCCAGCGCCGCCTCGACTGCAACCTTGATCAGATGCGTCGCCCCGGTGGTCGACTGGCCGGCACGCGCCTGCGGATCGGCTCCGGCGACGTTGAAATAGCGCAGCGCGCAATAATTCAGCGGATGGGCCTTGGCCACATCGCCAAGCATCGCCTCGGTCATCAGCTTGGACATGCCGTAGGGATTGATCGGGCGCTGCGGGCAATCCTCGCTGACCGGCGAGACCTCGGGAATACCGTAAGTCGCGGCGGTCGAGCTGAAGATGAAATGCGGCACACCCGCCTGCACCGCTGCGGCAATCAGCGCCCGGCTCTTCGCAGTATTGTTATGATAATATTTGAGCGGGTCGGCGACCGATTCCGGCACCACCACCGAGCCGGCAAAATGCAGGATTGCCCGCGTGCCCTGTTCGGCGAAGATGCGCGCGAGCAGCGCCGCATCCTCGATATCGCCTTGATGGAACGGCACGCTCTCCGGCACGGCCCAACGAAAGCCGGTAACCAGATTGTCGACCACCGCCACCGGCCAGCCCGCGTCGGCCAGCGCCAGCACCGCATG
>JANONQ010000534.1:0-1717 GCA_031420935.1 Novosphingobium sp.
CGCTCCGCCGGTCGAACTGGTCAGCAGATAGCGGTTTTCCGCCAGCCGCCAGACGGTGCCATCGTCGAACACGAAGCCGTCCTCGCGCAGCATGAACGTGTAACGTCCGCGCCCGACCGCCAGCTTGCCGACCGTGGTCGCGCAGACCAGCTCGAGCAGCGCGGCGGCGTCGGGGCCGGAAACCTCGAACTTTGCCAGCGTCGAAACGTCGGTCATGCCAACCTGGCTGCGGACACAGCGCGCCTCGCGCAGAGCCGCCTGAGCCAGCGTCTCGGACCCTTGCGGATAGGCACGCGGGCGTTCCCAAAGACCCAGCGGCTGCCAGATCGGGGATCTCGCCCGATGGACATCATACAGCGCCAGCCGCCGCAAATGTGCCCCGGCATCGCGGGTCGATCGTCCGGCGAGCAGCCCCATGGTGACGGGGGTATAGGGTGGGCGGAAGGTGGTGAGGCCAGCCTCGGGGATCGCCACGCCCTGCCGCTCGGCCAGCCTGCCCAGCGCCGCCATATTGCCCAGCTTGCCCTGATCGGTCGCCATTCCCAGCGTGGTGTAGCGCTTGAGATGTTCGACCGAGCGGTAACCCTCGGCCCAGGCAAGATCGACATCGCCCAGCGTCACATCGTTCTGGAAATCGATGAACGCCTTGCCCGGATTGGCCGGGGCCGGCGTCGGCCCGATCGGCTCGGCGTTGGCTGTGGCACCGATGGAAGTGACGTTTTGCCGGGCCGGGCCGGGGAGAAAAGCCTGTGCCGCAGCGTCCCATTCCAGCGTCGCGCCACCGGCTTGCATATGAAGGTGGACCACCGGGGTGAACCCGCCCGAAGTGACCAGCAGATCGGCGTTCCAGCGCTGCACGGTGCCGCCGATATTGGCGCTGACCTCGGCCAGATGGTGGCGCGCGCCCTTGGTAGCCAGCGGCAGGGCCTCATTGTGGACGGTAAAGCCGCTTGCCGCCCCGGCGGGCGCGGGCCGCGTGTCGAGGATCGCCAACACCTCTGCCCCCGCATCGCGCAAGGCCGCCGCGGTAAGATAGGCGTCGTCGTTGTTGGTAGCGATCACCACGCGCTGGCCCGGCACCACGCCAAACCGGCGCAGATAAGTCCGCACCGCTTGGCTGAGCATTACGCCGGGACGGTCGTTATGCGCAAAGGCGAGCGGTCGCTCGATGGCTCCTGCGGCCAGTATCACGCGGCCGACGCGGACGTTCCATAGCCTTTGCGCCAAGCCATCGGCGGGCTCCTGGCCCGGTTCGGCAAGGCGCTGTGTCAGCGTCACGAAATTGTGGTCCCAATAGCCCGAAGCCGTGGTGCGCAGCAAAATACGGCCACCAGCGGCGCGGATTCTTGCGGCAACGTCCTCGGCCCAGGCGGCATCCAGATCCTGCGGGTCGCGCAGCAGCGAGGGTGCCAGCAGCCAGTCCTGCTCGACAAGCAGAACGCGCTCTCCGGCTTGGGCAGCAGCTAGCGCCGCACCGAGACCCGCCGGACCCGCGCCGACCACCAGCACATCGCAGAAGGCGGCGCGCTGGGCGAAGCGGTCAGGGTCCGCCTCGCGGGGAGCCTTGCCAAGACCCGCAGCGCGGCGGATGAAATATTCGTAGAACATCCAGCGCTTGGCCGAGCCGAAGAAGGTTTTGTAATAGAACCCGGCGGGCAGCGCCTTGGCGAACAGGCCGATCACCGCGCCGACATCGAAGCGCAGGCTGGGCCAGCGG
>JANONQ010000535.1:0-2217 GCA_031420935.1 Novosphingobium sp.
ACTTCGCCATCGAATTCGAGCACCATATGCCCAGTGTCGGTCACCTCGCCGATCACCGCGAAGTCCAGTTCCCACTTGCGGAAAATCGCCTCGGCCATTGGTTCCTTACCGGGCTGGAGTACGATCAGCATGCGCTCCTGGCTCTCGCTGAGCATCATCTCATAGGGCGTCATGCCATCTTCACGGCAAGGCACCTTGTTCATGTCGAGCCAGATGCCAGCGCCGCCCTTGCTCGCCATCTCGACGCTGGAAGAAGTCAGCCCCGCCGCGCCCATGTCCTGGATAGCGACAATGGCGTCGGTCGCCATCAGCTCCAGGCAGGCCTCGATCAGCAGCTTTTCGGTGAACGGATCGCCGACTTGCACCGTCGGGCGCTTGGCCTCCGAATCCTCCTCAAAATCGGCGCTGGCCATGGTCGCGCCGTGGATGCCGTCGCGCCCGGTCTTAGAGCCAACGTAGACGATGGAATTGCCCAGGCCGGTCGCTGCGGAATAGAAGATCTTGTCCTGATCGGCGACGCCCACGGTCATCGCGTTGACCAGGATGTTGCCGTCATAGGCCGGGTGGAAATTGGTCTCGCCGCCGACCGTGGGCACGCCCACGCAATTGCCGTAACCGCCGATCCCGGCAACCACGCCCTGCACCAGATGCTTCATCCGGGGATGGTCGGGGCTGCCGAAGCGCAGCGCGTTGAGGTTGGCGATGGGCCGCGCGCCCATGGTGAAAACATCGCGCAGTATGCCGCCGACCCCGGTCGCCGCGCCCTGAAAGGGCTCGATGTAGCTCGGATGGTTGTGGCTCTCCATCTTGAAAATGCAGGCCTGCCGGACACCGTTGGGGCCTTCGCCGATATCGATCACCCCGGCATTCTCACCGGGTCCGCAGATCACCCAGGGAGCCTCGGTTGGCAGCTTCTTCAGATGGATGCGGCTAGATTTGTAGGAGCAGTGCTCTGACCACATCACCGAGAAGATACCGAGCTCCACCAGGTTTGGCTCGCGCCCAAGCGCATGCAGCACTTGGGCGTATTCGACCTCGGAAAAGCCGTGGGCGGCGACCACTTCGGGAGTGATTTGGGGAGTCGGAGTGCTCATGGCAGGCCCTTAGCGGGGGAGGAAGCCGGGCGCTAGCCACCCGCACGCTTGACAGGAGTGCGAAAGCCATCCCGCGTGAGTGCGGGCCACATAAAAAGTGTGAGGGGGTCCAAGGTTATCTAGTAGAATTTTAAACTTGGCGTCGCTATGTCGATGCCGATGACAATTTTTGCCGTGATCAAGCAGCCTGGACCAAACTCAGAAAAGCTCGCCGGAGCTGTGGCGTGGCATTTCCCACTGAAGCACTATGACCTTGGGAATGGCACCTGGCTGGTCGCTGAGGCCGGCACCGCAAGCGACGTGTCAACTAAGCTTGGAATTACACCAGAAGGGGAGGCAGGCTCTGCGGTCATCTTGGAGGTGGCATCTTACTATGGACGTGCGAATCCCGCGATCTGGACGTGGGTGAAGGCAAACTGGGAGGCAACAAGTGGCTAAACCTCCCATTGAGGCCCCAAAAGAACCTGACGACTTTCCTCAGACGACGCCACGCGATTTGCATCCAACGTCGGACATTCGCTTTGTTATGATCGAATTGGCCAAGCTTTCCACGTTGGTTGAGCGCCTGATTAAGGACGTTGGTAGCCAGGAAGAGAAAATTGATGCGCTGCGGCACCAAGCGACTTACATAAAAGGTGGCTTAGCTGTTGCAGTCGTATCGATTGGCCTTTTTGGCTGGTTCATCTCGCAAATGGTGAGTGGGAAGTTGCAAGCCGTCCTCACAGCCCTGACTGCGCTCAAATAAAACTCATTTCAAACTGACCGCTACCGCGCGCTTGACCGGTGGAAGCTGCGGCGTCATGGCATGCGACATGTCAGACGCCGCCCCGAACGATGCCGCTGTTATCGCCGCGATGAACTTCGAGGATGCGCTGCGCGCGCTCGAGGATGTGGTGAAAAAGCTCGAAAGCGGCGAGGTGCCGCTCGACGATTCAATCGGCCTGTATGAGCGCGGCGAATCCCTGCGCAAGCACTGTCAGGCAAGGCTCGATGCAGCGCAGGCGCGAATCGAGAAGATCGTCGCCGGGCCGGACGGCGCCGCCACTGGCACCCGGCCGTTCGATGAACAGGTTAGCTGATTATGGCGCGGACCGGCCTCGCGGATGCTTTGCTGGCCGATGCC
>JANONQ010000536.1:0-3776 GCA_031420935.1 Novosphingobium sp.
GGTCGGGATGGAGAAGGTAGACGAAGCTGAGGCTTTCGTCCGGAAGGCGGCGGAGCACGTCGAGCGCATCGCCCACCCACAGCCGGACGTTGGCGAGGTGGCCGTCGCGGACATGGGTCAGCGCGGTGGCGACCCCGTTGACGAATGGCTCGCAGCCGATGAAGCCGTGATCGGGCAGCAGATCGGCGCGATAGGCGAGATGCTCGCCCGACCCGAACCCGATCTCGAGGTGGAGCAAGCGGGAATCGCCGAACAGGCGGCGGGCGGTGATGTCGTTGTCGGTCGGGACGGCGATTTGCGGGAGCAGGGATTCGACCAGCGCCGCCTGTTGCGCCCGCAGCTTGTGCCCGCTCGACCGGCCATAGAGGCGGTTGATGGTCGTCGGGTCGGGCGCGGGCTCGGTCATCGGCGCGGCGACTAGGCGCTCGGGCAGCGCGCGGCAATGTTTGGCTTCATCGTATGCGGACTGCGAACGCGACGGCCGCAATGGGTGGAAAGCGGACATTTCGTGCACTGACGACGCGTAGTCATTGCTCCTCTCGGCTCATCCCAACGCATATTTGTCAACTTTACCGGAACAATTGCTGCCAATGATGTTTAGGTTGTCAGGGGGAGGCCAATCGGGAGACTAGCCATGGGACTTTTTGACATTTTCAAGAGCGATAAGGGCAAGGAGGTTTTCCAAGCGAATGCCGATGCCAACGAGCGTGCCGAGGCAATCCGCAGGGAGATCAAGAGGCTCGGTCTTCCGGGTGACATAACCGTTGAGGTGGAAGGCTCAAGGGTGAAGGTAGGAGGCAACGTTCCAGACGACGCGACCCGTCAAAAACTCGCGATGATTGTCGGCAACGTGAAACACATCGATAGTGTAGATGACAGTGCGCTCGCTGGCGGGCAGCAGGGCCAACAGCAACCTAAAACTTATGAGGTTCAGAGCGGCGACACGCTGTCTTCCATTGCGAAAAGCCAGTACGGCGACGCAGGCGCCTACAACCGGATTTTTGCAGCAAACCAGCCGATGCTGAAAGACCCGGATGAAATCTACCCGGGCCAGGTGCTTCTAATACCGGAGGGAGCCACCGCCTCGGCCTAGTCAATGTCTATGAATTGGAAAGGCGCTGGTCGGTGGCCAGCGCTTTTTCAGCAGGTAGGAGCGGAGGATGGCCGAGCAGACAATCGGAACTTCCGCTAACTTGCTCTCGTTCAGCCCAGACGGGTTGGGCAGTTACCAAAATAGGAGGCTTCCTTGTTCAAGCACAGAAAAGCGCTACTGGTCTCAACGGCGTTCCTATTAGCTAGCGCCTCTCCGGCATTCGCGCAGAACGCCGCTACAGACGACGTTGTGGATGTGACTACCAATGACACGGTCGACGTGACGACCGACGACATGAATGGTGTAACCACGACCGACAGTCCGGACGGCGATGATACCGGCAACTGGGGCCTACTTGGTCTCCTGGGTCTAGCCGGACTGCTGGGACTGAAGAGGCGCGATCCCGCTTACCCTCGGGATACCACCAGCGGAACCACCGACAACCGGGGTTAAACAGCCGCCACCCTTGCTCGCGTCCACTGGCGCAACCATTTGGCCCCCCCCTGCCACGGCGTGCTATCGCGGCAGGGGTATCTGTACGCCTGACTAACGCGTCACCGGCCGAGGTATTTGCCAGCGGCGCCAATCAGATCGTCTAGGATACCGCCAGATCCCAACGGCAAGTTTCTGCCTTCGTCGGGTGACGATCCCGATGACTGTCCGCCGAGAATACCGCCGAGCGCGCCGCCTAGCCCGCCTTGACCCTGACTTGCCTGTTTCATCACATAGCCGGCAGCCACCATGGCAAGGATGGGGAGCATCTTCTTGAGCAATGACGGTTGAACGCCTGACTGAGCAGCTGCGCTCGCGGCGACGGCCCGGCTGCCGTCCTTGGATCCGAAAAGCTGGCCAAGGATCTGATTGCCCTTGTCCACCTCGGTCGGCTCGTTCGATGTAACGTTATCGAGAAGGCGGCCGCCGCCCAAGCCCCCGATGCTGCCCAGCAGGCCGCCCAGGCCGCCCAGACCCGGGAAAGCACTTCCGGCCGCTTGAGCTTCAGGGGCCGCGACCGGGTTTTGGAAGCCGGACAGTATCGACGGCAGCAAAGCGGCGGCCCCAGCTTGTGCAGTTGCCGGATCAACTCCCAGCTCCCGAGCGATTGCTTCCACAGCACCAGTCTGCTGCAGCATCTGATTGACATCCATAGTCGTCTCTCCTGCTTGATGGGTGATACGCGACAGCAGTGCCCCACAAGTGGGCTTCCGCACACAGTGCGGCACCGCCCTATGAGACGATAAACGTGATCTTGAGCGTGACCCGCCATTCCGCGACCTTGTTGTCGCGCACGACGGCCTTGGTCCCTTGCACCCACGCCTCTTGGATGCCGTGAATGGTTTCCGCCGCTTTCGCGATGCCGTCGCGAACGGCGGCCTCGATGCTCTCGGTTGAGCTGGAGATGATTTCGAGGGTCTTGGCGACAGCCATTGGTAGTCTCCCTTCTTCCCCCGCCAGATACCTAACACTGACTAGAGTCAATCAGCAGTGGGATGATCGCCGCCGTTCGAGCGATGAATGTCGGGAGGTCGATTTTCGAACGCGCCAGCTGTATCTCACGGCCTTCCATGAAGGAGGTGCGCCTAGCCCCGCTCGCCATGCGCCGCAATTCGGGATATGTTTCGCTTGAGCAACGAGGGAGGGCTATGATGCGTGCAGGAGGGATCAATTGGCTGGCCGTATTGGTCGCGGCGATCGTATTCTATGCGTTCGGGTTCATCATCTACGTATTGCTGATTCCGGCTGAAAGCTTGATGGCGATGCGCGGAATCAGCGAGGCCGAGATGGACGCGGTCGGCCAGAGCCGCATGATATTCGGCTTCGTGATGCCGCTGATGACCTCGATCTTCATGGCGGTGCTGTTCAAATGGGGCTCGGTCACCGGCGCCAGCAAGGGCGCGCAATGGGCGATGGTGGTCGCGTTGGCGTCGGCCGTGCCGGGGATGCTCTACGGCTGGGTCTATGGCGTTGGGCCGATCGACATGACGTTGATCGACAGCGCCAGTTTACTGCTCGGCCATGTCACCGTCGGCGCGATTCTCGGTGCCTGGAAATAAGTGAGCGGTCGGCGCTGGTTCAAGCCAGCGCTGCCTTCAGATCCTCGCCGAGGTCGGTTTTCTCCCACGGGAAGAAGTCGCCTTCGGCCTTGCGGCCGAAATGGCCGTAGGCGGCGGTCGGGGAATAGATTGGCTTGTTGAGCGACAGATGGGTGCGGATCCCGCGCGGGGTGAGCTTGCCGAGCTTGGTGATCGAGTGGATCGCGGCCTCCAGCTCATCATCGCCGACTGTTCCCGTGCTGTGGGTATCGACGTAAAGCGATAGCGGCTCGCTGACCCCGATCGCATAGGCGAGCTGGATGGTGCAGCGCGTGGCATAGCCTGCGGCGACGATATTCTTGGCAAGGTATCGCGCCATATACGCCGCCGAACGGTCGACCTTGGTCGGGTCCTTGCCGCTGAATGCGCCGCCGCCATGCGGGGCAGCGCCACCATAAGTATCGACGATGATCTTGCGGCCGGTCAGCCCGGCGTCGCCGTCGGGGCCGCCGATCTCGAAGCTGCCGGTCGGGTTGATGTGATAGACGGTCTCGTCGCCGAGCAAGGCGGCGGGGAGGATGTCGGCGATGACGCGCTTTACGTAGCTGTGAAGCTCGGCCTCCTTGTCGCCTTCGTCATAGCCCTTGGCGTGC
>JANONQ010000537.1:0-3073 GCA_031420935.1 Novosphingobium sp.
CTCCTGCCGTTCGCCCAGATCTTCTTCGCCGCGCTGTTCAGCATTCCGGCACGGGCGAATGTGCCCTTGGCGGCGGCGACCACCTTTGTCACCAACCCCTTCACCACGCCGTTCATCTGGGCGTTTTCCTACAAGGTGGGCGCGGCGTTGATGCGCGCGGATTCGATGATCCTGGCCGGTCCGATCGACAGCCTGTTCCGGGTCACCGATTTCTGGTCGTTCCTGCAATGGCTCACCGCCGAAGGCGAGATTCTGGCGCTGGGCCTGCTGGTCGTGGCGGTGGTGAGCGCGGCGGTGTGCTATCTGGCGGCCAGCTTTGGCTGGGGTGTGTGGATCATGCGCAAGCACAAGGCGCGGCGGCAGCGGGGTCGGCCGGGTCCGATATGACCAGCGCGGCTGCGGAACCGGGTGGCAGTCGCGCTTTCGGCGCGGACTGGCTGCTGGTGGGCAGCGCGCTGGTTGCCAGCCTTGCGCTTCTCTGGTTCGTCACCCGCGATCCGCTGGTCGTCGCCGGCTTTGGTGGCGGCCTCCTCTCGCTAGGTGCGCTGGCTTGCACTGTCGCCCTGCGCCGCGCGCCAGAGCAAGACGCAGCCATTGCCCTGCCCGACTGGTCGGTGACGGTCGCGGCGATCGACCAGCCCGGCACCGCCATCGCCATTATCGATCGGGCCGGAAGGCTGGTCTGCGCTAACGCCAGCTATGACTCCTGGTTCGGCGCAGCCTATGCCCCGCCGCGCCTGCCGGTGGATCAGGCCTCGCTCGAACGGCTGGCAAGCACCGCGCGGAGCGCCTGGCGCGACGGGCAGGGCACGGCGGAACTGCTCGAAAGCCCGGTCGGCCGCTGGCGCGTGGAGGCGGCGCGCAGCGGCAGGGGTGAGGACTTTCTGGTCTGGCGATTCACCAGGATCGAGGCTGGCGATCTTGTCGCCGATCTCGCCGCACAGCTTGACGGCAAACTGGGCCGCGCGCTGGCGCAGGGCGGATTTGCGGCGGCGATTGTCGCGCCGGACGGCATGATCCGCGCCGCCAGCGCCGGTTTCGCCGAGCGCGCCACCGGCGATGTCCAGGCGAATATGGCCGGTCGTGAATTTGTCTCGTTTCTCCGGCAGGAAGACGGCGACCGGATCAGCTGGGCTCGCGAGGGCGGGCAGGGTTCGCCGGTGATGCTCTACTACCTGCCGGTCGCCGACCCCGACGCTGCCGGTGAGCCCGATCCCGGCACCACGCCATCGCTGATGCTGGTGACTGACGCCGGGGCGGGAATCGGGCAGGCCCCGGAGCAATCTAGCGCCGCGGTGCCGCATCTGGAAGCGCTGCTCAGCCAGCTGCCGCTCGGCCTGGCTATGGCCGACCGCGACGGGCGGCTGCTGTTCGCCAACGCCGCCTTCATGCGCGCGGCGCTGCGAGAGGGCGAGACGCCGCCGGTGTTTCCGACCGACCTCGTCATGCAGGAAGACAAGGGTCCGTTGGCCGACACCATCCGGCGCTACGCCCAGGGGCCGGTTGCCGCCGGCGACATCGCCGTTCGCATCAAGAACCAGCCGGATGAGCCGGTCTCGCTCAGCCTCGCCGGGGTGCGGGGGCTGGGCGAGGCGGCGGTGCTTTTGGGGCTGACCGACAATTCCGAGGAGACCAGGCTCAAACGCCAGATCGCCCAGGCGACCAAGATGCAGGCGGTCGGCCAGCTGGCGGGCGGGGTGGCGCATGATTTCAACAATGTGCTCACCGCAATTCTGGGCACCTGCGATCTAATGCTGATGCGCCATATGCCGGGCGATTCGGACTATGACGACATTCAGCAGATCCGTGCCAATTCCAACCGCGCCGCCTCGCTGACCCGCCAGTTGCTCGCCTTCTCGCGCCAGCAGACGCTGCGGCCGGTGGTGTTGCAGTTGCCCGACATCGTCAGCGAGATATCGCAGATGCTGAAGCGGCTGATCGGCGAAAAGATTCAGCTGACCGTCCGCCACGACCGTGATCTCGGCCCGGTGCGCGCCGATCCCACCCAGCTTGAACAGGTGATCGTCAACCTCGCGGTCAATGCGCGCGATGCGATTCAGGCCAAAGGGGGGAAAGCTGGCGACGGCAGCGGGCGGCTGACGATCCTCACCCGGCGGGTGACGCCGGCCGATGTCCGCTTGATGCGCAACGAGGTGATGCCGCAGGCCGATTATACCGCGCTGGTGGTCGAGGATACCGGCGGCGGCATCGCGCCCGAGCATGTCGGCAAGATTTTCGAGCCGTTTTTCACCACCAAGGACCAGGGAAAGGGCACCGGCTTGGGGCTCTCCACGGTCTATGGCATCGTCAAGCAATCGGGCGGCTTCATTTTTGCCGACAGCGAGTCTGGCAAGGGCACGCGAGTGTCGGTCTATCTGCCGGTTCACCACGCCAGCGCCGCCGACCCCGCGCCGCCGGCACCGCAGCGCGAAGAAACGTCGCGCTGGGCCGGCGGCGGCCGCATTCTGCTGGTCGAGGACGAGGATCCGGTGCGCATGGTCGCCGAACGGGCGCTGACCCGGGCCGGCTATACCGTCATCACCGCGCGCGACGGCGAGGAGGGGCTGGAGAAGGTCGCGGAAGCCCTGAGCGGGGCGAGCGCGTTCGACATGGTGGTGTCCGACGTGGTCATGCCGACGATGGACGGCCCGGCGATGGTGCGTGAAATCCGCAAATCTGTTCCCGGCATGCCGGTGCTATTCATGTCGGGCTACGCCGAGGAACAACTGCGCAAGGAAATCGATATTGACCAGGTGCAGTTTTTACCGAAGCCATTTTCGGTCCAGCAACTTTCTGACAAGGTTGGCAAAATTCTGGAACTCACGGCGAAAATCTGACTGTTGGAAAAAATATCGTTCTCCCCTTGTTCTATGAGAACAAAGGTAATACAAAGCTGCCATTGACCTTTCCGGTCAGGCTTCTAGGCAAGGGAACGAGTGATGGCTGCGCAGCTCAAGCTGATTCAGGAAGGCAAGGAAACCATGGACCGTCAGAAGGCGCTTGAGGCGGCGCTGGCGCAGATTGACCGCGCGTTCGGCAAGGGCTCGGCGATGAAGCTGGGTTCGAAGGAGGC
>JANONQ010000538.1:0-2818 GCA_031420935.1 Novosphingobium sp.
TTGAACACACCCAGGCGGCTCCAGCGGATAAACCGGTTGTAGATCGTCTTGTGCGGGCCGTAATCCTTGGGCGCATCGCGCCACATCAACCCGTGCTTGATGACATAGATGATGCCCGAAACGATCCGCCGGTCATCGACCTTTGGAACTCCATGCGACAACGGGAAAAACGGCTTGATCCGGCGCATCTGCGCCGCGCTCAGCAAAAACGGAACATCCATCGACAGCGCCTCCTTGACGATGCCATTGAATCAACCAATCATCCCTCATGCAAGCATTTTAACAGGTCCTGATCCTAGACTCGGGTATTGCCGATGTCGGAATGGGTTCCTCCGCCGACGCCGGCCGAGCCGGCCGGCTCTACGGCGGGCAGCATAGGAAATGCATGCGGCATTGCACGGATCTCACCCCCCGCAGGGAGAGTCGGCAATCGCATATCCTCTCAGCTCGAGCGGGTGGCCCCATCCGCCGCTACCACCGAGACGGACTGGCCGTTCATCACAGCCATGCCGTAGGCTGTGAGGAAAGCGACATCCGCCGCATCGCGTCCCACACCGATTATCGCCATATCGGCTACCCCCGCCATACCGGTCGCATCGACAAGATGCCATTCGCCGCCAATGAAAACCTCCGCCACCGCGTGGAAATCCTGCGGCTCGACCCCAAGCGCGTAGACACTGGCGATGCGTGCCGGAATTGCCGAGGCGCGCATCAGTGTGATCAGCACATGCGCGTAGTCGCGGCATACCCCCTGCCGGCGCACGAAGCTGTCGAGCGCGGTGGTCTCCGCGGTGCTTGCACCCGGCGCATAGGTGAAATGGCTCTGCACCCAGTCTCGCGCCGCGATCACCCGCGCGCCGCCGGTCAGATCGCCGAAATCCGCATCGGCAATGGTCTGGAACTGGTCGGACGGGCAATAGCGCGACGGCAAGAGATATTGTACCGCCTCGCCGGGCAGTTGATGCAACGGCACTTGCGGCAGGTTCCGGCAGTCCTCCAGATCGCGTTTAACCTCGACGATGGCGGAATAGACGACGGTGAACTGGCCCTCGACCCGCAGCCAGATGCGCTCGCCGATCTGGTCCTGCGCGACCACCCGGACGAGATGATCGGTCTGCGAAAACGCGATGTCGGTCTTGAGCACCGTCTGCTTCGAGGTAGCGGCGGCTTCCAGCTGCAACAATATATCCGTCGGATGCGCGAACTGGTAGTCGAGCCTGGTCTCGATCGAAAGCTTCATGGTGCGGCACCTTGCCGGATTGGTTGGCTGGGGCGGCCTCGCCGCAGCCGGTGGTTGAGCGCATAGACCGCCATCGCCCAGGCCGAGCCGACGCACCATCCGGCGATCACGTCGGAGGGCCAGTGCACCCCGAGGAACACCCGGCTGCAGCCGATCAGCACCACCAGCAGCGTGGCGACCGCCATCAGAAACACCCGCACCGCCCGGAGCGGCTGGGTCTCCGCCAGCATGATCGCCAGGGTGAGATAGGCGGCCGCCGCGCTCATCGCATGGCCGCTGGGGAAGCTCGCGTTGAACGTTTCGGCGAGATGCGGCACCAGCACCGGCCGGGCGCGGTGGAACAGCGATTTCAGCCACAGGTTGAGCAGCGAACTGCCGGCGAACGACACCACCAGCCACACCGCCTCGCGGGCGCGCCCTCGCAGCACCAGGAAGATCGTCCCGGCCAGCCCGATCAGCCACAGCAGGGTGAACCCGCCCAGCGCGCTAATATCGATCGCCCCCTGCAGCAGCCACGGCGGCCCGACCGGCAGCGCGGGATTATCCGCCCGCCGCAGCGCCATCAGGATGGCTGTGTCGAAGCCGAAGCTCTCGCCCTCGACCAGCTCGTTTGCCAGATAGCCGGCGAGCCACAGCGCCGAGAGGGTAAACAGGGCGATCACCGGCCACAGATTGCGCGCGGCCGCCTTGGTGGCCGCGGCTACCGGGGAGGGAGTGTGGACGTGCACCATCAGACAACGCGGCGTGTAACCCAAAGTTGCCGCTCGGCAAGCGCGCGCTTTCCTACACGCCCCCGGTTGCGGCATGATCTCCGGCCCGTTCCCAAGCCCGAAAGCCAAGCTTGCTCGAAAAAACCCGGCCCGCTCATCCCGGGATCATCCTGAACCCGCCGAACGAGGAACCGCCCGAACCAGATCCTGTCTGCCTTCGCTTCGATCCCCCGCCCGCACCGTGAACATGAGCGCGGGCGTCCAAGCCATGCGGCGCTGGCTGGCGGCACTCGATGCGCTGGCAATGCTGCCCAAGCGGACAGAATGACCGCCGCGTCGGCCTAGCGCAGAATTTGCCGCTGGTGACGCGGAACGGTCGGGGCTTTCGCGATGTACCCCCGCAGTCGGTGATTGCGTGGGAGCGGCCAGAGGACGGATAAAACGAACGGGAGCGCGAAGGGGCCGTTCGCCCTGTGCTTGTCGAAGGGGTGGCCCTCGCAACTGCACATAATTGACTTTGGCGCCTGTTGTGGTGCCCCTCCACCAGCCTGCGGGCGGTCCCCCTTCCCGTGCCGGAGGGGATTTAAGCCGCTTCTTCGGTCTTGTCGCCCTTAAGCACGCGGATCGGATCCTTGCGGCCTTCGACGACGTCGCCATCGACCACGATCTCGGCGATGCCGTCTTCGGTGGGCAGGTCGAACATGGTGTCGAGCAGAATGCCCTCGACAATCGAGCGCAGCCCGCGCGCGCCGGTTTTGCGGTCGATCGCCTTCCTGGCGATGGTCTCCAAGGCGTCCGCAGTGAAGGTCAGCGCCACGTCTTCGAGATCGAACAGCTTCTGGAACTGCTTGACCAGCGCATTCTTCGG
>JANONQ010000539.1:0-2250 GCA_031420935.1 Novosphingobium sp.
GACGAGCCGACCACCGGCCTGCATTTCGAGGACGTGCGCAAGCTGCTCGAAGTGCTGCAGCGGCTGGTCGATCAGGGCAACAGCGTGGTGGTGATCGAACACAACCTCGACGTCATCAAGGTTGCCGACTGGATCATCGACCTTGGCCCGGAAGGTGGGTGCGCGGGGGGGAAATCATCGCCGAGGGCACGCCCGAGGCCGTGGCGGCCAATTCACGCAGCTTTACCGGGCAGTATCTGGCAATCCTGCTGGATCGGGCCAAGGAATTCACGAACGTGGCGGCAGAGTAATTCGTCGAGCAACCTACCGGAAGAATTTTACTGGCTGGCCGATGGCCATACCGGGTCGTCGCGCAGGCGCACCGCATCAGCTTTAGTCATGGAACTTCGCGTCCCGCTGCGCTTTAGTCAGCTAGCCGGGTGCCTTCCCAAACCCGGCATTTGATTTGGAGATGATCCGCTATGAAGAACTTTGCAATTCCCGCGTCCGCCGCAGCCGCTATGGCGCTGGTGCTTTCCGTGCCGGCTGTCGGTCAGAATGCGCAGGGCGGTGCCAAGCTGATGGCGGCGCTTTCCGGCGCGGCTGAAACGCCAAGCGGCGATCAGGATGGTGCCGGCACCTTCAGCGGCACAGTCAATCCTGGCAAGATGCAGGTCTGCTATGACTTGCTCGTGATGAATATTGATGCGGCCACTGCCGCGCATATTCATGAAGCACCCGCCGGGCAAAACGGACCTGTGGTCGTGACGCTCACTGCCCCTGCAACCGGCAGTTCGACAGGTTGTGCCACAGTTACGCGCGAGCTGGCGATGGAGTTGATCAAGTCGCCGGCGGATTATTACGTCAACATCCACAACGCCGCCTTCCCCGCTGGCGCAGTGCGCGGTCAGCTGTCGAAGTAGCCGCCGAGCCGGCGGAGCGCATGCCGCCGGACCCTTCGAGCGGTCGTGGAACGGGAGTCCTGCAAGGGGCTCCCGTTTCGCGTATCGGCAGCCGATTAGATCCCGGCGGCGCGCAGGTCAGTGGGAAGGCTGGCTGGGGCGGCAGGATTCGAACCTGCGAATGGCGGCATCAAAAGCCGCTGCCTTACCACTTGGCGACGCCCCAGCAGTGCCGGCGCGCTTAGCGGCTGTTTGGCACGAAAGGAAGCGCCGATTGGCGCGCCCATGTCGTCGCCAACTTCCTTTGCGTGCGAGATTGCAAAGCTAGCGATCCCCCGCCAGCGCAGCGTCGGCAAGGTCGGAAAATTTGGTAATGCGCGCCTCGAACCGCAGGCGAATCTTGCCAGTGGCGCCGTGGCGCTGTTTGCCGACGATCAGTTCGGCAAGGCCGTTGATCCGCTCCATTTCTTCGTACCATGCGGCGTGGATTTCGTGGGTCTTGGTGTCGTCGCCATCGACCGGCTGCTTGGGCTCGCGGGCGGCGACGTAATAGTCCTCGCGGTAGACAAACCAGACCATGTCGGCATCCTGTTCGATTGAGCCGGATTCGCGCAGATCCGACAACATCGGCCGCTTGTCTTCGCGCTGTTCGACCGCGCGGCTGAGCTGCGACAGCGCAATCACCGGGACGCTGAGTTCCTTGGCCAGCGTCTTGAGGCCGCGGCTGATTTCGGAAATCTCGTTGACCCGGTTGTCGTTGGCGCGGCCGGTGCCCTGGAGCAGCTGAAGATAGTCGACCACGATCAACCCGATATCATGCCGCCGCTTGAGCCGCCGGGCGCGGGCGCGTAGCGCGGCTATCGAGAGGGCGGGGGTATCGTCGATATAGAGCGGCAATTCGGCCAGGCGCTGGCTGGCGAAGCTCAATTTCTGGAAATCCTCGCGGGTGATCTTGCCCATCCGCAGCGCCTCCGCGCTGATCCCGGATTGCTCGGCCAGGATGCGGGTGGCGAGCTGGTCGGCGCTCATCTCCAGGCTGAAAAAAGCGCAGGCGGCGCCCACCGACTTGGCCGGCTCGATGCCGTCGGCCAGATCGCGGCGCAAGCGGTCGGCGGCGTTGAATGCGATGTTGGTGGCGAGCGCGGTTTTACCCATGCCGGGACGGCCAGCCAGGATGATCAAATCGCTGTCGTGTAGCCCGCCGATCTTTTCGTTGAGCGTGGTGAGACCGGTGGTCTTGCCAGAAATGTGGCCGCCCGAATTGAACGCCTTTTCGATGGCGGTGATGGCCGTGCGAGTGGCGGTGCTAAAGCTTTGCGCTTCGCTCTGCGCGCCGGCACCTTCCGCCACGCTATACAGCGCCGCCTCG
>JANONQ010000540.1:0-1602 GCA_031420935.1 Novosphingobium sp.
TAGCGGACGCGTCCGCGGCGAACCAGGTTGACGATCGCCAGAAGTACGACAGCACCCACGAGCGATACCAGAATCGATGTCAGGTTGAGCGCGCCATCATTGATCGTGCCGCCGGAGAATACCAGGCCGGCCAAGAATGCGCCAACAATGCCGACAACGATGTTGAGTAAAATACCCTGCTGACCATCGGTCCGCATGATCATGCTCGCCAGCCAGCCAACAATACCGCCAACGACAAGCCAAAGAATAATGCCCATCAAACTCTCCTTTAGCCGTAGCCACAAACGCGTGGCGGATCGACCCATGCTCAACGAACGTTCGAGGAGTTGGTTCCGCAGTGGCACGTTCTTTGAGGAAGGTAAATCCGGTTTTCTCCAAGAACTCATTCAAATGTCAGGCAATTTTTGTGCGGTGAAACCCCATCCAGCCAACTCCTTTCGCTGAGCGCGCGCAAGCAATTCATCCGCATCGCCAATCGAAAACGAATTCGCATTTTCAAGGCCTTCCAACTCGCCCCAGTCAATTGGCACTGCCACCGGCGCACCGGGGCGGGCGCGGGCGGAGTAGGGCAGGATGGCGGTGCTGCCGCGCTGGTTGCGCAGCCAGTCGATGAAAATTCGGCCCTTGCGCTTCGCCTTGCTCATCGTCGCGACGAAGCGGTCGGGCTGGGCGGTGCTTAGCGCCTCGGCAAAGCGCCGGGCGAAATCCTTGTGCAACACCCAGTCATGATCAGGGGTCAGCGGCACGACCACATGCACGCCTTTCCCGCCAGAGAGCATCGGGAAACTCACCAGCCCGATCTCGGCCAGCTGGTCGTGGAGGAATTTCGCCGCGGAGACCACTTTGGCGAAGTCCAGGCCTTCGTCGGGATCGAGATCGAAGATCATCCGGTCTGGCCGCTCCACCGCATCGGCGCGCGAGAGCCAGCCGTGGTATTCGATCGTCCCCATCTGCACGCAGGCGAGCAGTCCGTCGGCATCACGCACGTAGAGGTAATCCTCCGTCCCGCCGTCCTTCTCGCGGATCGGCACATGGCCGACATGTTCGCCGAACGAGCCGCTGTCGTGCTTCTGGAAAAAGCACTGCTTGCTCCGGCCCTGCGGACAGCGAACCAGGCTGACCGGGCGGTTGGCGGCGAACGGCAGCATCAGCGGGGCGATGGCTGCGTAATAGGCGGCGAGGTCACCCTTGGTCTGCCCGGTTTCCGGAAAGATGATGCGCTCGGCCGAGCTGATCTTCACTGCGCTTTGCAGCTTCGGTGCGGGTTGCGGCTTTTCCGGTTTCACATCCTTGGCCCGCTTGTCTGACCGCAGTCCCAAGAAGCTGCCGTGACGGACACGGCCCTCGCCGGTGAATTCGGCAAAGCCCACTTCGGCGACCAGCTTCGGCTCGACCCATAGCGCCCCGCGCGCCTCGGTGCGGGGAACGTCCAGCGGCGCAGTATCGCGGGCTAGCGGGGCAAGTGCATCCGCCAGTTGCGCCATGTTGTCCAGGTTGAAGCCGGTGCCGACCTTGCCCTTGTAGAGCAGCGCCTTGCCCTCCTTCTGCGCCAGCAGCAGTGAGGAGAAACTGCGGCCCCGCGCCGTACTTTTCTGCCAGCCG
>JANONQ010000541.1:0-2341 GCA_031420935.1 Novosphingobium sp.
CGCCGCCGGCACATCGGCGACGTCGAGCGAAGCGGTGATGGCGAACACGCCGTAACCGCGCCAGACTTGCGACAGCGTGCTGCTGGCCGAGGGTGAATAGGCCTTGCCGAGTTTTTCGCGCAGCGATTCGGTAAGCTCGATGCGGACGATCCGTTCGAGCAGTTCGAGAGCAATGGTCTCGGCGGGATCGCTGTCGTCGCGGGTTGGCCAGGTGAGCCGCAGCATGGCCTGGTCCGCAGGTCCGGTGTGCCGGACGATGCGCGGTGTCCGGTCGGGGGTGAAGCTGCGCTGGCGCTGGTCGGGATAGGCGCGAAAATCGGCCTCGCGCGGGGGCAGGGCGCCCAGGGTCTTGCCGACGAGCGCGATGGCCTGGTCCTCGTCGACGTCGCCGACGATCCCCACTTCGATCGCGCCGCGGGCGATGCGGTCGGCAAGGTCGGTCCTGAGCTTGGCGAAGGTCAGCCGGCGGTAATCCTCGACCGGCTGCAACGAGAAGCGCGGGTCGTTGTCGGACAGAATGCTGCCGATCGTATTGCCCAGGGCCGAGGCGGGCGTGGCGCGCAGCTGGGCGAAGAAATTGTTGATGCTGACACGGTAGCGAGTTTCGCCCTCTGGCCGGTATCCGGGGTCGCTGATCAGCGCGGCGAGCAGCTGTAGCTGCAGCTCAAGGTCGCGCGGCGTGGTCTGGGCGGAGGAGACGAAGGTTTCGGGAGTGCTGCTGAAGCTCAAACCCGCAGTCCGCCCAGCGAGGATTGAGTCGAGCTCGTCCTGACTGTGCCTGCCCAGCCCGCCGGCGGTGAGCGCCGAGACCATTTCCGTCGCCAGTGGATTGGATCTGGTGCTAAGGAAATTGCCCCCGTCGATGCTGAGCTGCACCGAAACGCGGTCTTTTTCCAAATCGGTGCGCTTGAGGTTCAGCCGCACGCCATTGGCGAAGCGCAGCTGGCGAATGCCCAGGGCGGCATCGCGGGTGTCGCTGACGACAGCCCCCGCCGGGCCGAAATCGGTATAGCCAAATGCGGCATTGGCGAGGCTGCGTTCGCGGGCCAGCGAGAGGCGCGTGGCCTCGTTCCAGGCGGCGCGGATCGCGGGCTCCGCGCCTTCAGGCGTGCGGCGCCCCTGAAAGCGCAGCAGCGGGTTGTCCAGCGGCATAGCTTCTCTTTTGAGGGCAGCGAGCACGCGCTTGGCAGTTATATCCGGCGCGAAGGCTTCGAAACGGGCGAGCACACTTTCCGGGGCCGCTGGTACGGTGTCTTCGCGGAGCAGTGCGAGGATCGCCCCGACCAGCGCGGTATGCCGGCGCGTGCTGGCGGACGCCGCCTCGTCCTGCAATGCGGTGCGCAGATTGGCGACCTGTTCGGCTATTTCGTTCGCCGTGAAGCCGAAGCGCATGGCGCGGCGGTATTCGCTCGCTGCGGCGATCAGCCCACGCCGCCACTTGCCGTCCACCGTATCGACAATGAGATTGGTCGTTCGCCCGGCCTTGAACACGTCGCCGGTGCCCAGGCCAGCGTCGCGGAACGGCGGATCGGCTTGCCTTGCAAGGCGCTGCAGGCGGCGATTGACGATGCCATAACCAATCTGCCGTAGCAGATTTTCGCGGCGCTGGGCGGCGGTGTCGGGCTCGTCGAGCCAGGGCCCGTGGCGCGCGGCTACGATGCGTTCCGACAGCGCCGGGTCAATATAGTTGTCGGTCTCGCCGCGATAGGCAGGGTCGACCGGACCGGCCGAAGGCTGCGGTTCGGCCGGCACCGCTTGCCAGCTGGCGAAACCTGCGGTGATCGCGGCTTCGACCTGATCGACCGGGAAGTCGCCAACCACGATCAGCGTAGTCTTTGCGGGGACATAGGCGCGGCGCCAGAACGCCCTGAGACTCTCCGCAGTCGCCGCGTTTAGCGTCCCGGCGGTGCCGATCGGCAGCCGGCGCGTGTAGCGCGCGCCGGGATTGACGAAGGCGAGCTGGTCCTCAAGATTGCGGAATTGCCAGCTATTGCGGTCGCGCATTTCCGCCAGCACCACGCCGCGTTCGCGCGCGACCGCTTGCGGTTCGAAATTGAGCTCGCTCGCGGTTTCGCGCATCAGCATCAGGGCGGTGCCCAGCAGCGCGGGATCGTTGCGCGGCAGGTCGAGCAAATAGGTGGTGCGCTCGAAACTGGTCTGGGCATTGGTGTCCGCGCCGAAGGCCAGTCCCTGCCGTTCCAGCAACTTGACCATCTCGCCTTCGGGCACGTTAGTGCTGCCGTTGAACGCCATATGTTCGACGAAATGCGCATAGCCGCGCTCGCTTTCGCTCTCGTCGAGCGAGCCGGCTGCGATTTCCAGTCGCACGGCGGCAGTGCCC
>JANONQ010000542.1:0-2073 GCA_031420935.1 Novosphingobium sp.
CAAATTCTTGGCCTCGGGCGGGCGCATCCCGGTGTTGCACATGATGAGCATGAAATTGTAGCACATGGTGCGCGCCCAAGCGCCGGGCGCGGTCGTGGCCTTGGTGATCCATGCCCGCCCCGCCGTGTGCAGCTTGCGATATTCGTCCAGCGTGAATTCATCGCGGCGCATCGTTTTGAGCTTTGGCTTGCCCTCGAACC
This sequence comes from Novosphingobium sp., assembly GCA_031420935.1. Lineage (GTDB taxonomy): Bacteria > Pseudomonadota > Alphaproteobacteria > Sphingomonadales > Sphingomonadaceae > Novosphingobium. The sequence goes on from JANONQ010000542.1 coordinate 201, forward strand.
GCTGGTTCGCCGGGACATAGCGTTTGCGGATGGCGAAGTTCATGGCCGCATTGAACGCGCCCATCTCGAAGTCGATGGTGGCGTCGCTGATATGGTCGCGATGGCGTCCCTTGCCATTCTCGCGCCGCCATGTCGGATACCCTGCCCAGCGGTCTTGCCCGACCAAATGAATCTGTGTGCTGCCGACATAGCGATCGAGCGCGCCCAGCAGCACATTTTTGAGATTTTTGACGCGCCCGGCGGAAATCTCGCCTGTGTCAGCGCGGCGCTGCTGCACGGCGATAAATTCCTCCGCGACTTGCCGGAAGGGCCGGTTGAAGACCGGCACGTCATGCTTGAGGCGAAAACGAACGTCGGCGTCGTGATCGAAAGCGCGGTCGCGCGCCGATTGAGGGTCGGGCGTCCCCAAGGCAATGGTCTTGTAGCGATCGTCCTTCGGGAGCTTCACGCGGCAGTAGAAATTGCGATGCGTCACATCGCCTCGCCGGAAGATGATGAGGCCGGGTTTGAGTTCTTCCTTATCGGTGATAAACGGCATCGCCATGCTCCACTGTGCAGAATCCGTGCAGATCGGTGGCGTAAGTGCTTGATTTACCGTAGCTGTGTAGGCTCTGTGTGGATTTTTATAGATGAATTTATCGTGTTATCATAGCTATTTATATAAATCCTCTCATCCTGAACTTGTTTCAGGATCCATCAGGCCGCCAGCGCAGTTGCTGCCGGAAATGCCTTGGCGGCAAGGCTGCGAGAAGCCCGACAGGTCCGGGTAAACCGAGCGATGGATGCTGAAACAAGTTCAGCATGACGAAATTCTGGAAATGAGAATATGATGTCAAACCGCCGCACATTCGCCATCATCTCGCATCCGGATGCGGGCAAGACCACGTTGACCGAAAAGCTCCTCCTGCAGGGCGGCGCGATCCACTTGGCCGGCGAGGTCAAGGCGCGGGGGCAGGCGCGGCGGGCGCGGTCGGACTGGATGAAAATCGAGCAGCAGCGCGGAATTTCGGTGACGTCCAGCGTGATGACGTTCGAGCGTGACGGTATTACCTTCAACTTGCTCGATACGCCGGGCCACGAGGACTTTTCCGAGGATACCTACCGCACGCTGACCGCGGTCGATTCGGCGATCATGGTGATCGATGCCGCCAAGGGCATTGAGGAGCAGACGCGCAAGCTGTTCGAGGTCTGCCGGATGCGGTCGGTGCCGATCATCACCTTCATCAACAAGGTCGACCGCGAGGGCCGCTCGCCGTTCGATCTGATGGACGAGGTGGCCGATGCATTGGCGCTCGACGTCTGCCCGATGGGCTGGCCGGTCGGCATGGGCGGCGAGTTCCAGGGTGTACTCGATCTCGCGATGAACCGCATCAGCCGCCCCGAAGGGCCCAGCCGCGAATTCCTCGGCCGTATCGAGGATGCGCCCATACTGCCCCCCAATATCGCTGAAGAAGTAGCACTGGCGCAGGGCGGATATCCAGAATTCGACCTTGAAGCCTACCGCCACGGCGATTTGACGCCGGTCTTTTTCGGCTCGGCACTGAAGAGTTTCGGAGTCGCCGAGCTGATCGACGCCATCGCCCGCTACGCCCCGGCGCCGCGCCCGCAGCCGAGCAATTGCGGCGTAATTTCGCCCGAACGTGCCGAAGTCACGGGTTTCATCTTTAAGGTGCAGGCAAACATGGACCCGCAGCACCGCGACCGGGTCGCGTTCATGCGGCTGGTTTCGGGAACCTTCAAGCGGGGCATGAAGCTGGTCCCGTCGGGCCTCGGCAAGCCGATCGCGGTGCACTCGCCGATCCTGTTTTTCGCCCAGGACCGCGAGATCGCCGATTCGGCCGAGCCGGGCGACATCATCGGCATCCCGAACCAC